>WLMP01000072.1 GCA_009700155.1 Actinomycetota bacterium | reverse complement strand
TAACTGCAAATATAGACGATATGAGTGAGTTAGAGAACTTATCAAACTTGCAAAGACTTTCTATTATCCATAGTCATCCAGAGTGGATAATTTCAGCTTTCTATGATCAACTAAAGAATTGGGATGAAGTAGAAAAACTCCTAGTGGCAAATAACACTCCAGCGGCACCAGATGTAGTTTGTTGGCCTACAAAATCAACTCACGAAGAGTTTATATCGCTAGGAGCAAGCAAGATTGAAGGTTTTATTAATGGTTTCAATATCCCAGTAATACCTTCAGATTTTGCACCGATAGTTGAAAGAAGATCTGGAGTGCAAGATAGGGGATCCCAAATTGTTGTCGAGAATTTTATGACAACGCACGAGGCGGGTCTTTCATGGCTTGATCTTTGTGCAGGCCCGGGTGGAAAAGCTGCTTATCTTTATTATTCACTAAAACAGAAAGATTCTTCCTCTACTTTTCTAGCAAATGAACCAAATTCAACTAGAGCAGAACTAGTTAAGCGAGTTATTGGCAATGATTTAGTTGTAATAAATGATGGTACCAACGCACAGAATTTCTCATCGAAGTTTGACAGAATCTTGGTGGATGCGCCCTGTACTGGTTTAGGTGCGTTACGTCGAAGACCAGAGGCAAGATGGCGAAAGAGCCCTAATGACTTGAAAGAGCTAGTTTCAATACAAAGAAAATTACTAGCCAGTTCTTTCGACTTACTAAACGCTGGAGGGATAATTGCATATGTCACCTGCTCTCCGCATCTTGCAGAGACTAAGGGACAGGTTATTGATTTTCTGGGTAGCTACTCTGACATGAAACTTTTACCTTTAAATTTACTGCCTTTATCAAATCCGATTGGGGTTCAAGATGACGGCACGATGCAATTATGGACTCATAGAGATCAATCAGATGCTATGTTCATGGCATTATTCAGAAAGAATGGTTAGCTGTGACAGAAGTAAAAAAAGTGTTTATGAGCCCAAGTATCTTGAATGCTAACTTTGATGACTTAGAAAATGAGATATCAAAAGTCTCAGCCGTTTCTGATTTTTTGCACCTAGACATAATGGATAACAAATTTGTTCCGAATCTAACATTCACGTTCGACAAGGCCTCTGAAATTATTGATTTTTCAAAATTGCCCGTAGATGCGCACTTAATGATTGAAGATCCTGATGATCAAGCGCCTCGATACGCGCAAGCTGGTTGTTACTCAGTAACATTTCATTTCGAAGCAGTAAAGGATGCAAGAAATACAATTAAGAATATTCGTTCAAATGGCTCTAAAGTTGGAGTAGCGATTAAACCTAAAACTGACCTTTCTAAGGTAGCGGATTTGATTCAAGATATTGATTTACTTTTAGTTATGACAGTTGAGCCAGGCTTTGGAGGTCAATCATTTATGCACGATCAAATGATAAAAGTTAAATCTGCGCGGGAATATATTAATAAGTGCCAAGAACCCAGACCACTTTTACAAGTAGATGGTGGAATCTCTGAAAGCACAATCCAAATAGCTGCAGAGTCAGGCGCTAATTGCTTTGTTGCAGGTAGTGCTGTTTATAAATCAAAAGATCCTGCGCAAATGATTTTAACGCTGAGGCAATTAGCATTAGAAGGATCTAACTTCTAATCCCCATTAGTAGTAGCACCGCAGAAAGATCAACAATACTTAATGTTGTTGCCGCCGCCGCTGAAACCTTTGGCTTTGCATTGAAAGCAATTCCAAGTCCAGCAGATTGGATCATATCTAAGTCGTTAGCTCCGTCACCGATCGCTACAGTTTGTTGTAAATCTACTCCTTCATTTCTAGCAAACTCTTTTAAGGCCACAAGTTTCTCTGCACGATCAATGATCTTTCCTTCAATTTTGCCCGTCAATTTTCCATTTTGTATCTCAAGTTTATTGGCTTTATAGAAATCAATATTTAGTTGTTTCAAAATTGGTTCTATTACATCGATAAAACCACCAGATACTACTCCCACCTTATGCCCCTGTTTATGTAACGTCTCAACTAGCTCTTTAGCGCCATTCGTAAGAGTAATCTCATCTCGGACTGCCTTTAGTACTGATTCGTCTAAACCAGATAAAGTTTCCACTCTCGTAATCAGCGACTGAGTAAAATCTATTTCGCCAGCCATTGCCTTTGAAGTAATTTCTGCAACTAGTTGGGTCTTACCAGCATGATTTGCTATTAGGTCAATTACTTCCTGCTCTATCAGAGTTGAATCCATATCAAGCAAAACCAGTCGCTTTAGATTTCGCGCTCTACCTCCGAGTTCAACTGCTAGATCTATTTTGTTCTCGATTGCAACTTTAGCTAACGCACTTTGTACTTCTTTTATGGAATCATTAGGCAAAGATAGGGATAGTTCAATAGCTGTAATTGGGCTAGTCGAAGTTCGCTTTATGTCATCAATATTTCCACCGATTCTTGCAATCTCAGCTGCAACAGTGGCTAATGCGTAGGGCTTAATTCCATTTCCAATAATGACAACTTTTAGTTGGTCTGGATCTTGTTCCAGCTCTTTGTGCATAGCAAAATCAACAGCTATATCTAGTCCAAGTTTTACTTGCAATGTATTCAAGTCTTCAACGATCGCCTCAGCATGTCCTTCATCTAGATTGATTAAGACTGTAAGGAGTAGCCGCCCGCGAATAACTATTTGTTCAATATCGATGATGGTTATCATGAACTCAGAAAGTGTCTTCATTAGATTTTCAGTAATTCCAGGCTTGTCTTGGCCTGAGACTAGAATTAATCCAGTAAAGGTCGGCATATTTCTATCGGGCATTGGCTCAGATTAACCATATTTCACCCTCCGGCGAGGTATCTTTCATCCTTATGAGCGCAATATTAGAGATTGAAAATTTAAGCGTTCGCAGGGGCGGTAAAACGATACTCGGCCCACTTAATTGGCAGGTTTTAGAGGGCCAGCGCTGGGTAGTTTTGGGACCAAACGGTGCTGGTAAAACTACATTACTTCAGGTTTGTTCATCGCTGATTCATCCAACTAGCGGGAGTATAAAAATACTAGGTGAGCAGTTGGGAAAGGTAGATGTTTTTGAGTTGCGCACTCGAATTGGCTTAACCTCATCTGCGCTAGTTGAACAGTTACCAGCTGATGAATTAGTTATTGATGTAGTTTTAACTGCAGCTTATGCAATGTTAGGTAGATGGCAAGAAAAGTATGACTTGTGGGATGAATCAAGGGCTATGGCGCTTTTAACTGCCCTGGGTGTGCGTGAACTAGGGGATCGAAATTTTGGCTCACTTAGTGAAGGTGAAAAAAAACGTGTACAGATTGCTAGAGCACTAATGGCAGATCCTGAATTGTTGTTGTTGGATGAGCCGGCATCATCATTAGACCTCGGTGGGCGTGAAGATCTACTTAAGCGAATTGAGGTTTTTGCAAAAGATCCTTTAGCGCCAGCTACGGTAATTGTGACTCATCATATTGAAGAGATCCCTGCTGGAACTACACATGCACTGCTTCTTAAAGAGGGATCTGAAGTGGCTAAGGGAGATATAAATACAGTGATTACCGATTTAAATCTTTCTAATGCTTACGGGCTACCTATATCAGTTCAATCTGAAGGTGGACGGTTCTTCGCTCGTGCCCGTTAATTTAGTTGATTTACTGCCTGAACCTTGGAAGCCAATTCTTGATTTAGATGTACTAGCAGAAATCTCAGAGAATCTAAAAGGTGATTTTCTGCCAGAAACTAAAAATATCTTTCGAGCACTCACTATCGAACCAGCAAAGGTTAAAGTCATAATTTTAGGCCAAGACCCTTACCCAAATCCAAAGCATGCAATGGGTTTAGCTTTTTCAGTAAATTCTGATGTCACACCACTTCCGTCATCTTTAAGAAATATTTTTACTGAACTAGAAAATGATCTTGGTTATAAAAGAACCAATGGTGATCTATCGGATTGGAATGACCAGGGAGTACTTTTGTTAAATCGGACATTAACTGTTGCTCCTTCAAAATCAGGCTCGCACGAGAAACTTAAGTGGCACCTGCTGACCGAGAAGGTTGTTCAGCATGTTGCTGAAAATAATGCTGTTGGTCTACTTTGGGGAAATCAAGCAATTACTCTTAAAAAGTATTTTACTGAACAGAGTGTGATTACTTCAGCTCATCCAAGCCCACTTTCCTCATATAGAGGATTCTTTGGCTCTAAGCCATTTAGTACTGTGAATTCTAAATTAATCGAAAAGGGTTTAACACCAATTAAATGGTAAAAGGGTGGACACATAAGTGCCCACCCTTTTTTTGTTCTTTCTTTTTATGCAGTCCAGATATTAATTGGAGATTGCAAGAAGTAGATCATGAATAATCCAGCAACTACCCACATCAAAGGATTAACTTCCTTAGTGCGTCCCTGGAATAATCTGATAACAACAAATGAAACAAATCCAGCACCAATTCCTACAGAGATATTGTAAGTAAATGGCATCAAGATGATTGTTAGGAAAGCTGGAATTGCAATTCCAAGATCATCCCAGTCAATACCCTTGATTTGAGTCATCATTAAGAAGCCAACAACAATTAATGCAGGAGTTGCTGCTTCGTAAGGAATAACCGCTACAAGTGGTGCTAAGAATGTTGTGAGAAGGAACAACAAACCTGTAACCACAGAAGCAAGACCAGTACGTGCGCCTTCGCCTACACCTGATGCAGATTCAATATATGAAGTATTTGATGAAACTGAACCTGCTCCACCTGCAGCTGCAGCAATAGAGTCAACTAGAAGTATGCGATTAGCACCCTCTACATTGCCATCTCTATCAACCAAACCTGCTTGGTTACCAATAGCTGTCATTGTTCCCATGGTGTCAAAGAAGTCAGCAAGAAGAAGTGTAAATACTAGAAGTACAGCAGCTACTAGTGAGATTCGGTCAAATCCACCAAGTAGATTGAAATCACCTAAGATTCCAAAACTTGGCGTAGCAGCGATTGTCTCTGGCATGGCAGGAACATTTAAATTCCAGCCCTTTGGATTAACAGCTCCAGTTGC
>WLMP01000071.1 GCA_009700155.1 Actinomycetota bacterium | reverse complement strand
GATAGAGGGCGAAGGTAGGGGTAATCTCCCAGGAAAGCAAGTGGTTATCCACACCAGAACCTTAAGCATGGCTAAGCCTCAAACCATAGCCAGCCCAAGCGGGGTGGGTATCTGACGGTTTGACCCATCTTGTCCTAAACCCCTACCCTTACCACCCATACCGTTGTGACCCTTAATCGGGAGAAAAATAATTTCAAGGAGAGATTTATGAAGCGCACCTTCCAGCCCAATGTACGTAAGCGGGCTAAAAAGCATGGATTCCGCGCTCGCATGGCAACCCGTGGTGGTCGAGGTGTTTTATCAGCTCGCCGCGCAAAGGGCCGCGCCAAAATCTCTGCTTAAATTTAAACCTAAACTTTAGTGTTACCTAAAAATAACCGTCTAAGAATCGGCTCTGATTTTAATTTAGTTACTAAAACCGGCGCCAGATTTACTGGGACCAACATAGTTATCTATGCAACCATTAATAAATCAAATCAAACCCAGGTTGGCTTTATAGTCAATCGCTCAGTTGGTGGCTCTGTTACCAGACACCTTGTTACAAGAAAATTACGTCACAACTTTGCCAAGCAATTGCCAAAACTAACCAATGATTTAATGTTGGTAGTTCGAGTATTAAAACCACAAAATGATTACACCAATGAGGTTGAAAATCTAGTAGAAAAAATAAATATTAAGTTTGCTAAAACCAATAAGGCAGATGCATGAAGCAAATACTTTTACTTCCAATTTTAGGGTATCGGAAATTTATCTCCCCAGCCTTTGCCCCAAGATGTAAGTACTACCCATCCTGTTCCACTTACGCCGAACTTTCAGTCAGAGAGTTTGGGGTAAAGGGAGTAGCAATGGCGCTTTGGCGGGTTGCAAGGTGTAACCCATTTTCACACGGTGGTGTGGATTATCCATCCCAAAAATCAATTTCAGTAATTAGAGAAAGGCAAATGAGTTAATGGACGCAATCCTAAACCCCTTATATACCGCTGTTTCTTGGGTATTAGTCACCTTCCACGATTTACTAGCCTTTACCAACAACAAAGATCTGCAGTGGTCGGTTGGAATTATTGCCCTAGTTATTTTGATAAGAATTATCCTAATTCCATTATTTGTTAAACAGATTAAGTCACAACGAGCCTTAACCGCACTTGCCCCACATATGAAAGAGATTCAGAAAAAATATAAGGATGATCGCCAAAAACAATCTGAAGAGATGATGAAGCTATACCGGGAGCATAAAACAAACCCATTAGCCTCTTGTTTTCCAATCTTGGCGCAAGCACCAATATTTTTTGCTCTCTTTTGGGTACTAAACAGTATTAGTCAAAACCAGGGCCGCGGCCTAATGAAGGGTGAGTATTTAATCTCAGCTAGAGAAGCTAACTTTTTTGGCGCTCCACTTTCTGGCACATTTTTAGGATCTAGTGATGCCACCACAAAGATAGTTACCGTCATTTTAATTATCTTTATGTCAGCTACCACCTTTACTACCCAGCGCCAATTAATGGTTAAAGGTATGCCTAAGATGGATTCATCAAATAATATAATGTTGCAACAGCAAAAAGTTATGTTGTATTTATTCCCAGTTATATTTGCAGTAACCGGTGTTAACTTTCCAATCGGAGTTTTAATTTATTGGTCAACTACAAATCTTTGGACTTGGGGTCAGCAGTACTATGTAATTAAACGCAACCCAACTCCAGGATCTCCAGCGTATGAAGAGTTACAAAAAAAGCGAGCAGCTAAAGATGGAGCGGGTGAAAATCCAAACCAAACCGATGGCACCACAATTGTTGAAGAGCAACAAAAAGGTCAACGCAAGCAACCAAAAAAGAAGAAAAAGAAGCGTTAGTTAAATCAGTACAAAAACTATCAAACTACACAAAAAGTATAAATAACACTTTGGAGGCAAAATGAGTGAGGCAGTGGATGAGAAGGTAAAGGATAAAAAGAGCTTAATTACCCAACTTGAAGAAGAGGGCGATGTAGCAGCTGATTATCTAGAGGGGTTACTAGATATTGCCGATCTAGATGGCGATATTGATATTGATGTTGAAAATGACCGAGCAGCGCTAGCAATTGCTGGGGGCAAGTTAAGCCACCTAGTTGGCGGCCGGGGTGAGGTATTAGATGCTCTACAGGAGCTAACCAGATTAGCGGTCCAAACCTCCTTGGGTGAGCGAAGCCGATTAATGCTTGATATCGACAACTTTAGAAGTGATAAAAAGGCTGAGTTAGCAGAGCTAGCTAAACAGACCGCCAAAGAGGTTAAGAAGAGTGGAGAGGCGATAAAGCTTCGCCCAATGAATGCCTTTGAGCGCAAGGTCGTCCATGACACTATTCAAGAGATTGGGTTAACTAGCGAATCTGAGGGTGAAGATCCAGATCGCTGTGTTGTAGTCCTACCAGAGTAGTTTCACGTGAAACCAACCCTTCAGATCCTGGCTTACTTTCCAGGCAAAGAGGAGGAGATCACCCAGTACGCCAACCTGCTAGCTTCGGTGGCAATTGAGCGTGGTTTAGTTGGACCAAAAGAGGCTGATCGGATCTGGGAGCGGCACATCGCAAACTGCATCCCAATCACCACCATCATCCCGCAGGGGGTAAGGGTGGTTGATATTGGCTCTGGCGCAGGACTTCCCGGGATTGTGATTGCTCTAGCCAGGCCAGATTTGAAGGTGACCTTAGTTGAGCCATTGCAGCGTCGGGTGGATTTCCTACTTGAGGTAGTAGATCAATTAAAGCTACCAATCCAGGTAGTTCGGGGTAGGGCTGAGGCAGTAAAAATGCAGTTTGAGATCGTTACCTCCCGCGCAGTTGCACCTTTGGAAAAATTAATCCAAATCAGCTGGCACATGACCCCAAAGGGTGGCAGCTTGCTAGCGATTAAAGGCGAGAGTGCCCAAGAGGAGATTGATAAATCCAAGCTCAAAAAGGGGGCAACCGCCCAGCTTCATCAGATAAATCTACCCAATCTGCCAGTGGCTAGAGTGGTTGAGGTTAAGAAAGGTGCTTAACTTCCGCCCATGAGCGGAAATAATGTTTCACATGAAACTGGCCAAAGTATTAAGCCGGTAGTTGGTATCCGCAGGTTAAAGGAGCCAATGGTTGCCCCGCTAAAAACCCGGATCTTTACCGTTGCCAACCAAAAGGGCGGGGTAGGAAAAACCACCACCGCAGTAAATCTAGCTGCCGCACTTTCTATGGGTGGGCTAAAGGTGTTAGTAATTGATTTAGACCCACAAGGTAATGCCTCTACCGCCTTTGGAATTGATCGGGTGGCAAATGAGGGTATTTATGAGGTTTTAATTAATGACCTACCAATGGCAAGTGTGGTGCAAAAAGTTGCCAACTTCCCCCATCTAGAAATAATTGCGGCAAATTCAGATTTAGCTGGTGCTGAGATTCAATTAGTACCTACAGTTGCTAGAGAGTTTAGATTACAAAGTGCATTACAAACTTTTTTAATTGCTAAACAAAATGCTGGTCAAAGATTTGATTATGTATTTATTGATTGTCCACCAAGTCTTGGTTTGTTAACAATTAACGCATTAACTGCTGCTGATGAAGTATTAGTTCCTATTCAATGCGAGTACTACTCACTTGAAGGTTTATCTTTATTAATTCAAACCTTAACTGAGGTGCAAAAGCGGTTAAATCCTAAGATTATTTTAAGCACCATTGTTTTAACTATGTTTGATAGTAGAACTAGATTAGCTAGTGATGTTGCAGAAAATGTTAGAAAACATTTTCCAGAACAATTAATTAACACACCAATTCCAAGAGCGGTAAGAGTTTCAGAGGCGCCATCTTATGGTCAAACCGTAATGACATATGATGCATCTTCTCCCGGCGCAGTTGCATATATGAGTGTGGCTAGAGAAATTGCAAACCGTGGTAGTGCACCAATTAATTTAAGAAATGAAACTGCGTAAGTTATGAGCGCTCGCAAAGGTGGTTTAGGTAGAGGATTAGATGCATTAATTCCAGCATCAAATATTCCACCAGAGATTAAAACTGCAACCGGTATATTAGTTGCAGATCGTAATGAAATTGATTTAAATTTAATTTCAGCAAACCCAAAACAGCCACGAACTGTATTTGATGAGGATCAATTAGCTGAGTTGGCACTTTCAATAAAAGAGGTTGGCTTACTACAACCACCAGTTGTTAGATCAATTGGCGATGGTAAGTATCAGTTAATAATGGGAGAGCGCAGATACCGCGCTGCAAAATTAGCTGGCCTTAAAACAATTCCAGTGATTATCCGGCAAACTAATGATGATCAATTACTGCGTGAGGCGCTAATTGAAAACATACACAGAAGCCAACTAAATCCATTAGAAGAGGGTGCGGCATACCAACAATTACTAAATGACTTTGGCTATACCCATGATGAGTTAGCAAATAAGTTAAGTAAATCTCGCCCAGTAATTACAAACACAATGCGGCTACTTAACCTGCCAGCTGCAGTGCAAAGGCGGGTAGCAGCAGGTGTAATTTCAGCAGGTCACGCTAGAGCACTACTTTCACTAACTGATCAAAAAGAGATTGAAAATTTAGCTAATCGGATTGTGGCCGAAGGCTTAACAGTTCGGGCGGTAGAGGAGATTGTTGCTTCTGGTAGTGTAAAAGTTTCTACCGGTTCAATTAAGCGTGGAAAATTAACTTCACCAAAAATTAAAGATATTGCCGATGATTTATCAGATTACTTAGACACCAGAGTTAGTGTTGAATTAGGTAAGAAAAAAGGGAAGATTGTGATTGAGTTTGCAACTATTGAGGACTTAGAGCGGATAAATAAGGTAATAAAGAAGAGCTAGTTAATCTGGCGGTTTTGCATTTCAGCTTTAATAACCTCAGACAAAGCTTTAATTCCTTCAGTAATTCGCTCTGGTGTTGGGTAACAGTAAGAAATACGTAGTGACCAAGAACCAAGTCCGTCGGCAAAGAATGCAGTTCCGGGCACATATGCCACCTTAGCTGCAATAGCTTTTGGTACTAATGCATTTGCATCAATTTCAGGTGGCAAGGTTATCCAAATATAAAAACCACCCTCAGGTTTGGT
>WLMP01000070.1 GCA_009700155.1 Actinomycetota bacterium | reverse complement strand
TTAATGTTTGGTTATGCAAGTAACGATACTCCAGAGCTAATGCCACTGCCAATTTCATTAGCACATAAACTTGCTCAACAACTATCCAAGGTTCGTAAGGATGGATCACTTCCTTACTTAAGACCAGATGGTAAAACGCAAGTAACAATTGAGTACTCAGGAGATAAGCCAGTAGCGCTAAATACAATTGTTATCTCTAGCCAGCATTCAAATGATGTGGATTTAGAGAAGAAACTCACGCCAGAGATAAAAAACTTTGTTATTGCTCCAATCATTAAAGACCTAGGTATTGATGTTAGTAATGTAAAAGTTCTGATTAATCCAACTGGTAGGTTTGTAATCGGTGGACCGATGGGTGATGCTGGACTTACTGGTCGAAAGATAATTGTGGATTCATATGGGGGAATGGCACGTCATGGTGGCGGTGCATTTTCTGGCAAGGATCCCTCCAAAGTCGATCGTTCTGCTGCTTATGCGATGCGGTGGGTTGCGAAAAATATTATTGCAGCAGGCTTAGCTGATCGCTGCGAAGTACAGGTGGCTTATGCAATTGGAAAAGCCCAACCAGTTGGATTGTTTATTGAAACTTTTGGTACGGAAAAAACCTCACTAGAGAAAATTAGTAAAGCCGTCGAAGAAGTTTTCGATCTGCGACCAGCTGCAATCATTCGAGATCTAGATTTGCTTCGTCCAATCTATAATAAGACCGCCGCATATGGTCATTTTGGCAGAGAGCTACCAGAATTTACTTGGGAGAGAACTGATCGTGCGTCTGCACTTAAATCATTAGTTAACTAGCAGTGTCTGAACCACTAAAGTTAAAGCGCCAAAAACCAATCGGATCCAGCAAGAGTAAAAGAGAGTATTTATCTGCAGTTTCTAATCCGCTTGCATCAGTTCTCGTAGATACCCCAGTTTCACATTTAGAAGGAATTTATGATTATCTAGTGCCAGAGGAACTTTCAAACTTGGCAACTATAGGTACAAAAGTACTAGTTGAATTTGGTCATAGTCAGACAGAGGGATTAATCGTTGCTCGAGGCGATCGCAATGAGGCCTCTCGTGTTGTTAAACCGATCCTCGCTATTTCATCACCCAGTGGAATAGTCCAACCTTCGATACTGCAACATATAGAGCTTGTGAGAAATCGGTTTGGTGGAAGCTTTTGGAGTTTACTAAAGCAGGCCATACCACCCAGAGTTGTTAAGGAAGAAAACTTCTTTAATGATCTAGAAAGTAATGAGATTAATTCATCGAATTCAGATGAAATTCGAGGGATTATCGGGCGAGCAGATCATTCTCAGTTAAAGAGTAAAGAGAAAATTCGGTGGGGAGTAAATCTTCCAGTAAGCACAGATCCAATCTGGTTTGTTTTGGAAATTGTGAAGTTAAGAGCAAGTATCGGTCAGGTTCTTTTACTAGTACCCGATGAAAAGGACCTCATTAGCTTTAGGAGGGCACTGCAACCATTTTTTGGTGATAACTTCACAGAGTACGGATCTCATATACCGAAGAATATTAGATATAAAAACTTCTTAAAAATATCCAATAAAACTGTTCGGGTTATATTGTCTAGCAGAAGTGGATCTTTCCTACCACTGGCACCGGATGCCACAGTGATAGTTCTTTCAGATTTAGATAACTCACATTATGAACTTCATGCGCCTGGTTGGAATACTCGTGATGTAACTTTACTAAGGCCATCAGATACTTCCCTTCTCTTTATTTCTGCCTCGCACTCTTTAGAGATCGAAAGATTGATGGATCTAGGATGGCTAAAACGTAAAGGCTATAAGAAAGCAGTAAAGCACAATTACAGAACAAGTGATAATGGTCTGTCCTATATTGCGCAGATAAAAAAAGCTTTCACCAATGGCAATGTATTGGTTTCTGTAGCCGAGAAGGGTTATGCAAATCTTTTCCTATGCAGTAAGTGTAGAAATACAGCTAACTGTGAATGTGGCGGAAAGTTACAGATAGATGGCGATAAGAAAATTCCTCAATGTTATCTTTGCTGTAAAGTTTATAATGATTGGAAGTGCAATTTTTGCGGTGATAGTCGACCTTATGTGATATCTAAAGGTATTGATCGAACTGCTGAAGAAATAGGTAAAGCATTAAGTAAGGCATCAATACTTATTTCATCTGGTACCAAGCAGATCGATTACTTACCTGATGGTAGACATGTAATTCTTGCCACAGCAGGATCAGAACCTAATGGTGAATACTCAGCCGTTGTTATGTTAGATGGGGAGAGAATTTTCAACAGACCAACATTAAGATCAGAAGAACTAGCAAAACATCTATGGTTTTCTCTTCTTTGCAAAGCTAGTTCTGAAGCAGAGATTTTTATGTCATTACAGAACAATCATCCACTAGTGCAATCAATTTTACGTAATGATTCATCGTACTTAGCCAAGAATCAACTTAAGGAGCGAAAACAATCCAAGTTACCACCTTATTACCGTGTTGCATCAGTGGAAGGTAGGAAGGCAGATATCTCTAAATTTGCTGAAAACCTTAGGAGTAGTTCTGTTTATGAAGTAACCGGACCAATGGTTCTAAAGAATGATTTTAGTAAGTTGATTATTCGTTCTCCACTTGAACAGGCCAGTGAACTTGTTGATCTACTCGATGATGTAGTAAAGGTTCAGAGTATTAAAGGAAAAGGCATTTTTAAGGTTCGCTTTGATCAGTTCGATATTTAGCCTCTGTTCTGAAGTATCATTACGCTATGGCAATTCAACCTATACGATTATTTGGAGATCCGGTTCTAGTTACTCCTGCTACTGAAGTCGTTGATTTTGATAAAGAGCTAAGGCAGTTAGTTTCTGATTTAACTGAAACTATGCAGGCTGCACCTGGTGCGGGTCTAGCTGCTCCACAGATTGGTGTGCCGCTAAGAGTCTTTGTATGGGACATCGACGATGAGCTTGGGCATCTGATTAATCCTTCACTAGATCTAAGTGATGAAATTCAGGATGGCGATGAAGGATGCCTATCGTTTCCAAATCTTTCCTACAACACTCCACGTGCGTTTCGTGCAGTTGCTAAGGGATTTAATATGCATGGAGATCCAGTTACTGTTGAAGGTACAGAGTTACTAGCTAGATGCCTGCAACATGAAACAGATCATTTAAACGGAGTGCTTTTTATCGATCGTATGACGGCTGAAGAGCGAAAAACTGCGATGAAAGAGATTCGCGAGTCAGAGTGGTTTGGCTTAGCTACTGAAAATGGTGCAAAGCCAACATTTAAAGTCTCTCCACACACAACTTTTGGCTTGGGTTTGTAATTTGAATTTAATTGTCGCTTCATCTTCTCCACTGGCTAAACCATTAGTTTCATTACTCCAGCAAAGTAAAACGCATAAATTATTGGCAATAATTACAAATCCAGATAAGCCAATTGGTAGAGGCCAAAAAATTGAGCCCAACTCTTTAGCTGCTTGGGCAAGTGATGAGAAGATTAAGACTTATAAGCCCTCAAATGATTCTGAACTATTGAATCTGATTAATGAACTCTCACCACAGCTAGTAATAACAATTGCATTTGGCAAAATCATTCCAGAGCATTTGCTGTCAATACCAGAATTTGGATGGATTAATGTCCATTTTTCAATACTTCCGAAATGGCGGGGAGCTGCTCCAGTCCAATGGGCGATTTTATCTGGAGAAAAGACAAGTGGTATAAGTATTTTCAAACTAGATAAGGGCATGGACACAGGACCAATTTACTTAACCCATGAGGTTGTTCTAGATAGCAAAGCTAAGTCTGATGAAGTGCTCTTGGCATTAAGTGATATTGCTGCAGCTAAAACATTAGAATGCTTAGAGTTAATCCATGCACAGAAGGAACCACATCCACAACCAATTGATGGCGCGAGTATTGCACCAAAGTTTACTAAGAATGATGGGAAAATTGACTGGCAAAAAAGCGCAGATAGCATCTACAACCTATACAGAGCAATCTCGCATAACCCAGGTGTTTGGACAAATTTTAATGAGCAAAGGTTGAAAATAGACTCTTTAAGTGTTTTAGATGTGGAGCAAAACCTAAAAGTAGGTGAGGTGCTAATTAATGATGAAAGCTTTTTTGTTGGAACCGGTATGGGAGCGATCGAAATATTAAGACTAACCCCATCTGGTAGGAATCAAATGAGTGCAAGTGAGTTTATTAGGGGATTAACCAAACGCACGGGTTTATATCTTGGGTAAACCGAATCCGAGCGAATCAAGGCTAGTTGCCTATGAGTTAGTTTCTCAAGTTAATCGTGATGGGGCTTATGCTAATTTACGATTGCCTGAGCTTTTATCAAAATCAAAGTTAAAGACCGCAGATAAAGCCTTTGTAACAGAGTTGGCATACGGAACACTAAGAATGCAAGGTAAGCATGATTACTTAGCCTCTAAGTATTTAGATCGGCCAATAGCAGAGCTTGACGCAAAAATAGTTGACTTACTTCGTATAGGTATTCATCAGGTTACCGATATGCGAGTACAGGATCATGCTGCGGTATCTGAAACTGTTGAATTAGCCAAGCTTGTAGCAGGTGAATCAAAAGCTTCGTATGTTAACGCCATCTTGAGAAAAGTAACTGCAAATATAGACGATATGAGTGAGTTAGAGAACTTATCAAACTTGCAAAGACTTTCTATTATCCATAGTCATCCAGAGTGGATAATTTCAGCTTTCTATGATCAACTAAAGAATTGGGATGAAGTAGAAAAACTTCTAGTGGCAAATAACACTCCAGCGGCACCAGATGTAGTTTGTTGGCCTACAAAATCAACTCACGAAGAATTTATATCGCTAAGAGCAAGCAAGATTGAAGGTTTTATTAATGGTTTCAATATCCCAGTAATACCTTCAGATTTTGCTCCGATAGTTGAAAGAAGATCTGGAGTGCAAGATAGGGGATCCCAGATTGTTGTCGAGGATTTTATGAAAACGCACGAGGCGGGTCTTTCATGGCTTGATCTTTGCGCAGGCCCGGGTGGAAAAGCTGCATATCTTTATTATTCACTAAAACAGAAAGATTCTTCCTCTACTTTTCTAGCAAATGAACCAAATTCAACTAGAGCAGAACTAGTTAAGCGAGTTATTGGC
>WLMP01000007.1 GCA_009700155.1 Actinomycetota bacterium | reverse complement strand
TTTGGTGAGGGAAGTATCACATTTACAGGATGGAATTCATGGGTTAACTTACAAATTGTTAGTGATCCAGGAAAGTATTATGCGCTAGTTGGTGCAATACTTGCCATTACAGGTTTATTAATTTCACTTTTTACAAGGCAGCGAAGAATTTGGGTTAAGCAAGGTAAGAAAACTCAAATAGCGGGTCTTTCAAAGAATGAAATACCAGGCCTAGAAGAAGAAATTAAATTGTTAATTAAGGAGGTAAGTGGTGAGCGATAGATCTGCAGCACTACTTTCTAATAATTTTATTTATTCAGCTATGGCTATTTTTGCACTTGCATTCCTTGCTCATGCAATTGAGGTTGCATGGTCAGTTAAAACTCCTGAATTATCAGTTAAGAAGACTAAATTAGATTTTTCAAAAACAGAGCGTGTAGGCCGACTTGGTTCTGCATTTATGCTAATCGCAACACTACTTTTATTAGCCGGCGTAATATTTCGGGGTATATCTGCAAATCGTGTTCCATGGGGAAATATGTATGAATTTTCTATCACTGGGGCACTATCTTTTTCACTTGCTTATTTATTTGCCCTAGTTAAATACAAGATGCGCTGGCTGGCTTTACCGGCTTCAATTGCAATGCTAATAACGCTAGGAACAGCAGTAACATTGCTTTATCGGCCAAGTGCGCCACTTGTACCAGCTTTAAAATCAACCTGGCTAGTAATACATGTATCAGCTGCAATTATTTCAGGTGGTGTTTTTCTACTTGCAAACTTTATTGCCGGTACTTACCTAATCTTAGATCGCTATGAGCAAAAGGGTGCACGCCCAATTTGGATGCAAAAGCTACCTTCACTTGAGAGCTTAGATAATTTTTCTTATCGATTGATTGCTTTAGTTTTTCCACTATGGACATTTTCTGTTATTGCTGGCGCCATTTGGGCCGAGGCTGCTTGGGGAAGATATTGGGGATGGGATCCAAAGGAGACTTGGGCATTTATCACCTGGGTTGCATATGCAGCATATTTACATGCTCGGGTAACTATTGGATGGCGCGGTAGAAAAGCTGCTTGGTTATGTTTACTTGCAGGTTCTACATTTTTATTTAACTACGTTTATATAAATGTTTGGGGAACAGGCAAGCACACTTATTCTGGATTATAACTTTCGTAAAAAATCTGGATTATCATCCGGTGGAATAATTCTTCCTTTTCCGCCTCTGTTCTGGCCAGGCTTTCGTGGTCTGCCAGCAATAAACCAAGCAATATCTCCAAAAATACTTGTGAAAACAATAATCAACAACCAAGCCCATTTTGGAAATCTTCGTACTTTCTCCTGCGGGGTGATCGCGCAATCAACTAATGTATAGATATCAACAATTATTATAAATACTATTAAATACTTAAGCATGATCTTATTTTATACCATTTCAGTTGAATAAGGCGGCTGCAGTAATGACGGCCAGCAGTAATTGCAATCTAGCTGTTTTACCTAGAATCGGGATCAATTCGATGCCTTCAACCCCAGTAGCTATCTTTTTAATCACATTTACAGCCATTGGAATACAAATTAAAGTAAACAGCATTTTAATATCAATTACTGCAGCAGATATAGATACTAACTGAGAAATTACCAATAAAACGATATAAAAATTTCTAGTTTTCTTATCTCCCAATAAAACCGCAAGAGTCCGTTTACCCACTAATTTATCGTTTGAAAGGTCTCTGAGATTATTTATCACTAAGACAGCACATGACAAGCATCCAACTGGTATTGAGAGTAGGAAAATTTGCCAGTTTAATTCTTCACTTTGAATGTAGTAGCTACCAATAGTTGCAACTAATCCAAAAAATACAAATACAGATAATTCTCCGAAACCTATATACCCATATGGCTTCTTACCTCCGGTGTACGCCCAGGCAGCCAAAATTGATATTCCTCCAATAATAAACAACCACATGCTTATATTGAAAGATAATATTGAGCCAGCTATTGCAGCTATAAGAAAAGAAATA
The DNA here is from genome assembly GCA_009700155.1 of Actinomycetota bacterium. GTDB lineage: Bacteria > Actinomycetota > Actinomycetes > Nanopelagicales > Nanopelagicaceae > Nanopelagicus. The sequence goes on along the minus strand of WLMP01000007.1, from coordinate 17,485 downwards.
TACGCGGCATTTCTTACTGCTACAGCAGATGCTAATCCTGATGCGACTAACCTGATTGGTCCAATTCTATTTTGGTCTGTTCCCTTAATTCCATCGGAGTAATCATTAGCGTAATTAACTGCAATTTGTAAAAACAGTGCAACGATTAGTGCCAGAGCTGCATTTATCCAAGTTATCTGTTCTGCATAACTTGTTCCAATTAATACTGGTGAAATTGCAGCCGGAAGTGTTTTTATTCTGGCGCCGATTAGCCACTTATTCAATTACTATTTCCTAACTTTAAAGCCATATTTTTTGCAGATTGGCGATCTGGTTTTCCGATAGTAGTGGTAGGTATTTCATTAAACAAAAATAATGACTTAGGTTTGAAGATAGGTCCTAATTTACTGCCTATATCCTCTAACGATAATTCGACTATCGCCCCAATACAAAGTCTTTCTCCCCAGAGTTGGTCTGGAATTGAAAAAACAATTAGTGGAGTATCTGGATAAATTTTCTTTATTTCAGATTCAACAAATGGCAAAGATATCTTTTCGCCGCCAGATATTATTACTTCATCAGATCTTCCAATTACCTTAAGTAATCCAGAATTTATTTCACCAAGATCAGTACTACTAAACCAACCATTCTTTGCAAAAGAATTAATTGTTCCGTCTGCTTGTATATACCCCATAGCCATCATTGGGCCATTTACTTTAATTAAACCATTATTATCTAATTCGAATTTAACCCCTTCAAGTGGTTTACTATTAAAAACGCATCCGCCACTCATTTCAGTCATGCCATATGTCGTAACTACTTTCACATGTTTACTCTCTGCTAATTTTCTTAGATTAATATCCAGGGGTCCACCACCCACTAGTACCGCTTCGGCAGCTCTTAGATGTTCAAGTAACTTAGGATCGGCATGTATAGCCTTATGTAGTTGTGTTGGCACTATCGAAATAAAATCAGCATCTTCATAATTATTAGCACCGCGGTTATCTATAACTTTAGTTCCTAGTGCTGTAGCTCTTATTACTACATTAAGCCCTGCAATATGAGTTGTTGGAAGTAGTAGTGACCAAGTATCGCCAGGAACAGCACCTAAAAATTTATGACATGCATTAGTTGATGCAATTAGCGCACTTCTTGAGATTGCAATTAACTTTGCATCACCGGTTGAGCCAGAGGAGTTAACTACTAGTGCGACTTCTTCATCAATTTCATCAATAGCAAGCTTTACAGTTGATAACGCTGCCCCAGAACCCTCCAGGGCTACTGCTACATTTTCTTGTAATTGTGGGGTTGACCACTCAGCCTGAATAGGCATTACTGGGCGCAGTTTTTTTTCCTCCATAATCACCGTAGGCTATCTCTATCTAAATACTACTAAAACCTTGGAGAGTATCTTGAGTAAGCCGATTAAGCGTCAGCCAGGAGAGCGTTCAATTCCTAACTGGCAAATAGGCGTTGGTAGTGAGAAATTTACCGATGTTAAATATCAAGTTGCTGAAGGTATTGCAAAGATAACAATTAATAGACCCGAGGTAAGAAATGCTTTTCGTCCTCAAACACTTTTTGAACTAGCTGAAGCATTTGATCTTGCACGCGATAATGATCAAGTTGGTGTAATTATTTTTACCGGCGAAGGTACTGAAGCCTTTTGTTCTGGTGGAGATATAAATGTTCGTGGAGATGATGGTTATTTGGGCGATGATGCTCTTAGTAAAAAAGGTATAGGCAGATTAAATGTTTTAGATTTACAGGTACAAATCCGACGAACTCCTAAACCAGTAATAGCAATGGTTGCAGGTTGGGCAATTGGTGGCGGTCATGTATTACATGTAGTTTGCGATTTAACAATTGCCGCAGATAATGCAAAATTTGGCCAAACAGGTCCAATGGTGGGTTCATTTGATGGTGGGTATGGCGCCGGTTTATTAGCTGCTCATGTTGGCCAAAAGAAAGCAAGAGAGATTTGGTTTTTATGCCGACAGTATGATGCCGCAGAAGCTTTAGAAATGGGATTAGTAAATACAGTAGTGCCAATTAAAGAGTTAGAAGCTGAAACAGTTTCTTGGGCAAGAGAAATGCTCCGCCATTCTCCTATGGCACTTAGATTATTGAAGGCAAGCTTAAATGCTGCCGATGACGGCCTAGCTGGTGTTCAACAGTTAGCCGGAGATGCAACCCTACTCTTTTACTTAACACAGGAAGGTCAAGAAGGACGTAACGCGTATCAAGAAAAACGCGAGCCAAACTTTGATAAATTTCCTAAGCGTCCTTAGTTATGTTTCCCTATGAATTAAAAGTTGTTGAATTACCTTTAAGTACTAATTTTCGTGGGTTGAGTGTTCGCGAAATTGCCTTATTTGAAGGTCCGGCTGGCTGGAGTGAATTTTCACCATTTATAGAGTACGACAGTAAAGAATCTTCTATCTGGCTAAAAGCAGCGCTAGAAAGTGCAATAAATCCTGCACCAAAAAAGATTCGCGACGGTATTGAGGTAAATGCGACATTGCCTAATATAAAAGTAAAAGAAGTTAAAAACCTGCTCTCTAAATTTCCAGGGTGTAAAACAGTTAAAATTAAAATTAATAGTTTTAGTAGTGACAAGGAACTTTTGGTGGAAGTCCTAAATCATATTCCGGATGCAAAGTTTAGATTAGATGTTAATGGGCAATGGAATTTAGAAGAAGCAATTATCAATCTTAATGGCTATGAAAATGAGTTTGGTAGCAAAATTGATTACGTTGAGCAGCCTTGCCTAAATGTAGATGATCTCGCGCAATTACGAAAAAAAACTGGACTTAAAATTGCAGTTGATGAATCCATTAGGAAGCATCTCAATCAGGACCTTTCGAAGATAAAAGAGGTTGCAGATATTGCTGTAATTAAATGGGCACCATCAGGTGGTATTTCTGCTGCATTAGCGTTAATTGAAAAGATAGATTTACCTGTAGTTATTTCAAGTGCCTTAGAAAGTAGTATTGGTATCTCTCACGGCTTATCACTTGCGCAATCAGCTCCAAATTTATATGGAGCGTGTGGGTTAGGAACAGCCTCATTATTCAACTCTGATGTAACAAGAAATCCACTAACCATCATTAATGGCGAAATTAAAAACAAGAAAGTAGTGCCAGACCTTATTGATAAATTAAAAGCAAAACCTGATAGGCAGATTTGGTGGCAGAATAGGATCAATCAGATTTATCAGGAGGGCTTGATTTGAGTGATTCAACTAAATTAGCCCATTCATTAATTAGACAGTTAATTGAATCAGGGGTAAGTGATTTTGTAATCTCTCCTGGATCTCGTAACGCACCACTAGCTATTGCGCTAAGTGAGGCAGCTGCTAAGAATTTAATTGATTTACATGTGAAAATAGATGAACGAGGCGCTGCTTTCTTTGCCCTAGGAATTTCAAAAGCAAGCAATAACTATGTTGCAGTTATCTGCACCAGTGGAACAGCCGCTGCAAATTTTTTACCAGCCACTCTTGAAGCAGTTCATGGCGGTAATAAGCTATTAGTTATTACCGCAGATCGCCCTGCACGTCTTCGAAAAACAGGAGCAAATCAAACAACCGATCAGGTTGGGATATTCAAGCAGATAAAAACTCATGATATTTCAACAGATACAGATATTAAAGTTTATCTAACAGGTGATCCTGTTCATTTAAATATTCAATTTGAAGAGCCCTTAATTTCTAGTGATAAGAGCGACTGGTTAGCTGGTATAAGAATAACTCCAATAAATTTTAGTAATGATATTAAAGGTAAGTTAGAAGTTTCTACAGGGGTGTTAGTAATTGGACATGACCGAGGAGGATTTACTAAAGACGAGATAGATGTATTTGCAGCTAAATTGAAGTGGCCGATCATTGCCGAGGATCCAATATCTTTCCCCAACTCAATTCCACATGCATCAATCTTCTTATCTGATCAAAAGATTGCAGAGTATTTAAGGCCAGATCAGGTAATCTCAATCGGACGAACAACTTTATCTAGAAGTGTTAATTCATTTATTAGTTCTATTAAAAAATCAATTGTTATTGACCCAAGAACAAAAAATGTAGACATTAGTCGCGAAGCTGATTTAGTACTTGGCTCGCTGCCAGATGAAGTTAAAAGTATTGAAACAAGCTCAGAAACTTGGCTTACAGTTGCAGATAGTGCTGCTAAAGAGTTAGGCAATTTAACGTGGTCAGAGCAGCAAGCAATTACAAGTATTTGCGATCAAATTGTAGACAAGAGCGCAGTTTTCATTGGATCCTCTAGGCCAGTAAGAGATATTGAAGCATTCGTTCATCCAAGAGGTGGGGTTGAAGTATTTGCCAATAGAGGCTTAGCGGGAATCGATGGCAATATTTCTACTGTTTTCGGTATTGCAGAAAAGTTTGATTCAACTACTGCAATATTGGGAGACCTTACATTCTTGCACGATATTTCAGCCCTTACTAATTCATCAAAATCGAATATCAGAATATTTGTAATCGATAACAATGGAGGGGGTATTTTTTCAACACTACCTCAATCAAATGCTGATAACTTCGAGCAAGTATTTGGAACACCGCATAATTTAGATCTTATTAAGGTTATAAACGGTTTTGGAATCCCTGCAGCTAAAGCTTCTAATTTAGATCAATTAAATAAATTAATTCTTGAGCCTATTAAAGGGTTTAACGTCGTAGTTGTTTCAGTCCCAAGTAGAGAAGAAAATGCAAGTAATTTAAAAGAACTTATTCAGAGAGTTTCTAGAGCAGTTCGCATTGGCATTAATTTAGCCTGACTTTCTGCGTACTCAGTAACTGGGTCAGATCCTGCAACAATTCCACAACCAGCAAATATTCTGATTGATTTATTCTGGTTACTTAGTAATCCACACCTTAACGCAATCGCAATTTCTCCGTCATTGTTTGCATCTATCCAACCAACTGGACCTGCGTATCTGGATCTATTCATCTGCTCTAATTCAGATATTAATTTTTTCGCATCCTCAGTCGGAGTACCACAAACTGCAGCTGACGGATGTAAATTTTCAATCAAAGTAAAAATATCTGCCTGCTTGGTACTGTCATTTAGTACTCCAGTAACATCGGTAGCAAGATGCATTACATTTGATAGGTGTAATACAAAAGGTGATTCTGGAACATTTGTAGATGAGCAAAATGGTGCAAGTGAATCAGCGACAGACTTAACTGCATACTCATGCTCTTCCAAATCTTTTGAAGATTTAGCAAGAGATGCAGCAAGAGCTAAGTCACGTTCTTCATTTCCAGTTTTTTGAATTGTTCCAGCTAGCACTCTTGAGGTAATCATCGACTTACTCAACCTAACAAGTAATTCAGGAGTTGCGCCAATTAATCCATCGACTAGAAAAACCCAAGTAGAGGGGTAATCAATTTCAAGTCTTTGCAGCAAGTCATTTACATTTATTTCAGAGGTTGAATTAGCTGTTAGATCCCTTGCAAGAACTACCTTTTCTAATCTCCCGCTCTTAATTTCAGTTATAGCTTGAGAAACCTGCTGCTGCCATTTTCCCTCATCAATTGAGTTGTTTTCCCAGGTGATTTGGCCACTATTTGATGAGTTAATAATCTTATTGATATTCGGTTGATTGGTTTCACCGATCCAAGTAACCCAAGACTTTCCATTTTTTTGGCCGATTACAACCTCTGGAATAACCAATATAGATGTTTCATCTGGATCAAATGCGAAAGAGGTAAAAAGAATTGGACCTGTTCCGATCCCGTGCACATTATTATTAATTGTAAAATCAGATAATTGTTTTTGCCACCAAGCACTTGCATCTTTAAATCTATTCTTACCTTTTACTTCAAATCTTTTATACTCACCAAAGCCAACTAATCCATCTGCACCACGAACCCAAGTAGTTGAGATTTTTAAATCAGTACTAATTGAGGTCAATAGGGGATGCTCACCTAATATCTCAGTAGTGATTAAAACCGACATGATTCAGTTACGCCCACCTAATTGTTGGATTTGTGCCTTAAGCCTACTCCTATAAGAATAGGGGTGTGGCACGAGCTAATCTAAATAAAGATCCGGATGATGTCTCCAGGATGTTTGATGGCGTGGCAAATAGATATGACTTTTTAAACGATTTATTGAGTTTAGGTAGAACTAAAGCTTGGCGCAGAGTTGTAACATCGATTATAGGTCCAAAGCCGGGTATAAAAATATTAGATATTGCTGCAGGAACCGGTGCATCAACTAGACCACTAGTTGATGCTGGCGCTGATGTAATTGCAGTTGATTTTTCTATTGGAATGATAAATGTTGGAAAGAAGCGAAATAAAGATATTAAGTTTGTGCAAGGTGATGCTTTAAATCTTCCTTTTGAAGATAACTCATTTGATGTAACAACTATTTCATTTGGCTTAAGAAATACATCAAACATAAATCTGGCTCTAAAAGATGCATTACGTGTAACTAAAGTAGGTGGCAGAATTGTAATTGCAGAGTTTTCTCATCCATCTAATTTCCTGTTTAGAAAAATTTACCTTAACTACTTAATGAAAGCACTTCCTATAATTTCAAGAAAAATTAGTAAAAATCCGGAAGCTTATGTGTATCTAGCTGAGTCCATTAGGGCTTGGCCGAATCAAGAAGGTCTGGCGTCCAAAATGCGGGATGCTGGGTGGAAATCTGTCGCTTGGCAGGACCTAACCTTTGGAATTGTCGCAGTTCACATTGGGTATAAGGCGTAGGTGGCAAAAGTGGCCTTAGGTAAAGAATAGGATTTGACCGTATGAATCCTTCATTTAATCCATATGTCCCAATCCTAGCTATTGGTGCAATTGGCTTTGGATTTGCGATTTTTTCAGTCGCTGCTGCTGCCTTAACCGGCCCAAAAAGATATAACAGAGCAAAGTCTGATGCATATGAGTGCGGAATCGAACCGTCACCTCAAGCTGTGGGCGGCGGAAGATTTCCAGTTAAATATTTCTTAACAGCAATGCTGTTTATTATTTTTGATATTGAAATTGTATTTTTATATCCATGGGCAGTGGCATTTGATGATCTAGGTATTTTTGGATTAGTTGAAATGGCATTGTTTATTGGAACCGTCTTTGTTGCTTACGCATATGTATGGCGCCGCGGCGGATTGGAATGGGATTAAACATGGGCTTAGAAGAAAAATTACCAAGCGGATTTTTACTTACAACAGTTGAAAAATTAGCTGGGTATATGAGGAAAAATTCTCTTTGGCCTGCAACTTTTGGTTTAGCTTGCTGTGCGATTGAAATGATGGCAGCAGGTGCTGGTCGTTACGATTTAGCAAGATTCGGTATGGAAGTTTTCCGTGCATCTCCAAGACAAGCAGATTTAATGATTGTAGCTGGTCGTGTTAGTAACAAGATGGCTCCAGTACTAAGGCAGATATACGATCAAATGGCTGCACCTAAATGGTCAATTGCTATGGGTGCATGTGCTTCATCTGGTGGAATGTTTAATAATTATGCAATTGTTCAAGGCGTTGATCACGTTATTCCAGTCGATATTTACTTACCAGGCTGTCCTCCTCGCCCAGAAATGTTAATGGATGCAATTTTAAAATTACATGAGCAAATTGGAAATGAAAAACTTGGAGCTAATAGAGAAAAAATCATTAGAGAAGTAGAGGCCGCAGCACTAGCTGCTAAACCAACCCACCAATTAAAAGGCTTATTCGCATGAGCGAAAAAGGAATGTTCGGCGTATCCGGATCTGGCGACACATCCGGTTTTAGCGGTTTAGTTAATTCCGCAGTTGTAACAGGGTCAACCCAACGTCCATTTGGTGCCTATTTTGATCAGGTAGCTGATGATTTGGAACGCGCATACCCGTTGTTTAGTGACGCGATAGAAAAAGTAGTTGTAGATCGTGGTGAGTTAACTTTGTTTGTAAAACGGGATCGGTTATTTGATGTTGCAAAAATTTTAAGAAATGAACTTAGATTTGAAATGTGTGTTGGTGTGAATGGTGTTCACTACCCAAATGAATCAGGCCGAGAATTGCATGCAATTTATTCACTACTTTCTATTACAAGAAATCAGAGAATTAGATTAGAAGTTTGCGTTTCAGATAATGATCCACACATCCCATCACTTGTTGAAGTTTGGGCAGGGACTAATTGGCATGAACGTGAAACTTATGACATGTTCGGAATAATTTTTGATAACCACCCTGGTTTAACTCGAATAATGATGCCCGATGATTGGCCAGGCCACCCGCAGCGAAAAGATTACCCACTTGGTGGAATTGAAATCGAATATAAAGGTGCAACCATTCCTGCTCCTTCAGAGCGCCGGAGTTATCGATGACAACATTTATTGATCCGTATGCATCTTCACAAGAAACTACTGAAGGAAGAGTTTATTCAGTTACCGGTGGAGATTGGGATTCTTTAGTAACAGAGATTGGTGCAACTAAGGAAGAGCGCGTAGTAGTAAACATGGGACCACAACATCCTTCAACTCATGGCGTTCTTAGATTAATTTTAGAACTAGAGGGTGAAACAATTACTGAAGCTAGATGTGGCATTGGTTATTTACACACCGGGATTGAGAAAAATACTGAGTATAGAAATTGGACTCAAGGCGTAACTTTTGTAACAAGAATGGATTACTTATCACCGATATTTAATGAGACTGCATATTGTCTAGGTGTTGAAAAATTATTAGGAATTACAAACGATATAACTGAACGAGCAACCGTACTTAGAGTAATGATGATGGAGTTCAATCGAATCTCTTCCCATATGGTGGCGCTTGGAACTGGCGCACTTGAGCTAGGTGCACTTTCACCAATGATTTTTGCCTTTAGGGAGCGCGAGAAAGTATTAGATATTTTTGAATTAGTTTCTGGGTTAAGAATGAATATGGCTTATGTCAGGCCAGGTGGTGTTGCCCAAGATTTACCAGAGGGAGCGCTAAGTAAAATTAAACAAACCGTTAAAGACCTACGCCATAACTTTAAAGATAATGAGAAACTTTTAGTAGGTAACTCAATTTGGATTAAAAGAACCCAAGGAATTGGGTATTTGGATTTAGCCGGGTGCACCACACTTGGAATAACTGGCCCGGTACTTAGATCAACTGGATTAGCTTGGGATTTAAGAAAAGCACAACCATATTGTGGATATGAGGATTATAAATTTGATATTCCAACTACAGATACTTGTGATGTTTATGGCCGCTTCTTGATCAGAATGCAAGAGCTAGAGCAATCCTTAAGAATTATTGAACAGTGTGTAGTAAAACTAGAAAAATTAGAGGGTCAGCCAGTAATGGTTGCAGATAAGAAAATTGCTTGGCCATCACAACTTTCTGTGGGCGCAGATGGAATGGGTAACTCACTTAACCACATACGCGAAATTATGGGCGAATCAATGGAAGCATTGATCCACCACTTCAAGTTAGTAACTGAAGGATTTAGAGTTCCAGCAGGTCAGGTTTATACCGCAATTGAATCACCACGTGGTGAGCTTGGAGTTAATTTAGTTTCAGATGGCGGTACTAGACCATATCGAGTTCACTTTAGAGATCCATCCTTTAATAATTTGCAATCAACTTCAGCGATGTGTGAAGGCGGACAAATTTCTGATGTTGTTGCTGCAGTTGCATCGATTGATCCAGTTATGGGTGGAGTTGATCGCTAATGGCATATACCGCAGAGCAACTTTCAGTCATGGATTCAATTATTTCTCGCTACCCACGTAAGCGCTCAGCAATAATGCCGCTTCTGCATTATGTGCAATCTATTGAAGGCTATGTTACAAATGAAGGAATTGAATTAATTGGACAAAAATTAGAGTTAGCTACTGCTGAAGTAACTGCCGTATCAACTTTTTACACTCAGTACAAATCAAAACCAGTAGGTGAATACCATGTTGGTATATGTACAAATACTTTATGCGCAGTGATGGGTGGAGATGCAATATTTGAATCAATTAAAGAACATCTTGATATTGAAAATGATGGCGTAACTGGCGACGGTAAAGTATCGGTAGAACATATTGAATGTAATGCCGCATGTGATTATGCACCTGTAGTTATGGTTAACTGGGAGTTCTACGATAATCAAACAGTTCAGTCTGTAAAAGATTTAGTTGATGGAGCTCGTGCTGGTAATCCACCAGCACCAACTCGTGGTCCAAAGAGTTTACGTACATGGAAACAAAACTCTGCTGTACTTGCTGGTATCTCAGATGGATTAGCGAATGAAGGTATACAAGCAGGTGAGCCATCTCTTTTGGGACTTAAGAAGGCGAAAGGTGGAGCATGAGTAAATTAACTCCAGTACTTTCTGCAAGTTGGGATCAAGCAGATTCATTTACAATTGATGGCTATAAGCGCAATGGTGGCTACACCGCGATTTCAAAAGCCCTTTCCATGCAGCCAGATGAAGTAATTCAATTAATAAAAGATTCTGGATTACGCGGTAGAGGTGGCGCTGGTTTTCCTACTGGAAATAAATGGGGATTTATTCCACAAGGTGATAATAAAGAGCATTACTTTGTAGTCAATGCAGATGAGTCAGAACCAGGAACTTGTAAAGATACGCCATTAATGATGGCAAACCCACATGTATTAATTGAAGGAATAATTATTGGTTCATTTGCAATTAGAGCTAATCATGCATTTATTTATATTAGAGGTGAAGTAACGCATGTGGTTAGAAGAGTGCAACAAGCTATCGAAGATGCGTATAAAGCAGGTTTGCTTGGAAAAAATATTTTAGGCAAGGGTTTTGATTTAGAACTTGTCCTGCATGTTGGAGCTGGTGCATATATTTGTGGTGAAGAAACTGCACTTTTGGATTCACTAGAGGGCTTCCGTGGCCAGCCAAGACTTCGACCACCGTTTCCAGCTATTGCAGGCCTTTATGCAAAGCCAACTGTGGTTAACAATGTTGAGTCAGTTGCATCAGTTCCTTCAATTATTAGTAATGGTGTGGAGTGGTTTACGGCAATGGGAACTGAGAAAAGTAAGGGGTTCACACTTTATTCACTATCAGGGCATGTAAATAATCCGGGGCAATTTGAAGCACCACTTGGCATTACATTAAGAGAGCTTCTTGAAATCTCAGGTGGCGTAAGAAGTGGACATAGATTAAAGTTTTGGACACCTGGCGGTTCATCAACTCCAATTTTTACCGATGCCCACTTAGATGTTCCACTTGATTACGAGGGCGTATCTGCTGCCGGGTCAATGCTAGGAACTAAAGCCCTACAAATATTTGATGAGACAACATGCATAGTAAGAGCGGTTTTAAGGTGGACTGAGTTTTATAAACATGAATCTTGTGGAAAGTGCACACCATGTCGCGAAGGCACTTGGTGGTTAGTACAAGTTCTTAAAGATTTAGAGGCCGGTCGTGGCACTGAAGCAGATCTTGATAAGTTGCTAGATCTTTGTGACAACATTATGGGAAGATCATTTTGTGCTTTAGCAGATGGAGCTGCTAGCCCAATTATTTCTTCATTAAAGTATTTCCGACAGGAGTATTTAGATCATCTAGCAGCTGGTAAATGTCCATTTGATCCAATAGCTTCAACTTTATTTGATACCACAGGTGTTAAATGAGTATCCAAGAGTTAGGAACACAATCACAGGTGGAAGTAGAAATGATCACCTGTGTTATCGACGGATTTGAAATCACAGTTCCAAAGGGAACGCTAGTCATTAGAGCTGCAGAAAAACTAGGAATTCAAATTCCTCGCTTTTGTGACCATCCACTACTAGCTCCCGCTGGTGCTTGCCGCCAATGCCTAGTTGATATTGAAATAAACGGTCGAGCATTTCCAAAACCTCAAGCTTCCTGCACAATTCCAGTTGAAAATGGAATGATCGTTAAAACTCAATTAACTTCTCCAGTTGCAGATAAAGCGCAAAAAGGAATTATGGAGTTATTGTTAATAAATCACCCATTAGATTGTCCAGTTTGCGATAAAGGTGGTGAATGTCCACTGCAAAACCAGGCCATGTCTAATGGTCGATCAGAATCAAGATTTGAAGGCGTTAAACGTACATTTGAAAAACCAGTTCCAATCTCATCTCAAGTTCTGCTAGATAGGGAACGGTGCGTACTTTGCGCAAGGTGTACACGTTTTTCTGAGCAAATTGCTGGCGATCCATTCATTACTTTGAATGAACGTGGTGCGTTGCAACAAGTAGGTATTTATGAGGAAGAACCATTTGATTCTTATTACTCTGGAAATACTGTCCAGATATGTCCAGTGGGTGCGTTAACTGGTACTTCATACAGATTTAGAGCACGTCCATTTGATTTAGTTTCTACAGATTCTGCATGCGAGCACTGCGCATCTGGTTGCTCAATGCGCACCGATGTTCGTCGTGGTAAAACCTTAAGACGTCTTGCTGGCGAGGATGCAGATGTTAATGAAGAATGGAATTGCGATAAAGGTCGTTGGGCATTTAAGTATGAAGTTGCAAAAAATAGAATTAAGTCACCAATGGTTAGAGATGCCAATGGACAGCTTCAGGAAGTGTCTTGGCCGGAGGCGCTAGCAGCTGCAGCACAAGGATTAAAAAATTCCAGAAGTGGTGTATTAGTTGGTGGTAGAGCCACCATCGAAGATTCTTATGGTTATAGCAAGTTCGCACGCGTGGCACTTGGAACAAACAATATTGATTTTCGCGCTCGCAGACACAGCCAGGAGGAATCAGATTTTCTTGCGTCCGCTAAATTAACTGCTACCTATAAGGACATAGATACAGCTGATCATGTTGTCTTAATTAGTTTTGAACCAGAAGATGAATCACCAATAGTTTTTCTGAGAATTTATAAGCAGGTATATAAGCGCTCAATAAAGGTCACTAACGTTGCACCATTAGCAAGTCGCGGAAGTGAAAAACTGAAAGCAAACTTAATTAAAACTACCGCAGGAGATGAAGTTCAGGCTATATCTAATATTTCAGGACTGACTAGTAAATCTGTAATTTTAGTTGGTGAACGAATTTCTGAAACTGAAGGTGGATTGTCTGCAGTATTAAAATTAGTTGAAAACTCTGGAGCAAAACTAGGGTGGATTCCAAGAAGAGCAGGTGAGCGCGGAGCAATTTCTGCAGGTGCGATCCCTAACTTATTACCAGGAAATAGACCAATTACAGATTCTGCTGCCAGGGTAGATATCGCAACAGCATGGTCGGTGGATTCAATTTCAAACGAACCTGGCATGAATACAGATGAAATGATTAACTCAGATTTACAAGCATTAGTAATTGGTGGCGTTGATCCAATGGATATTTCTGCGGATGCAAAGATTAAATTATCAAAGAAATTTATCGTCTCTTTGGAAATTCGACAAAGTGATATTACAGATATTGCAGCTGTAGTTCTTCCTGTCGCGGCAGTAGTTGAAAAGTCTGGTTCATTTATGGATTGGCAAGGCAAAGTAAGAAAATTTGATTCAGCAGTAGACCAAACCTTAAATCGCAGTGATGTGAGAATACTTTCTATGCTTGCAGATGAAATTGGTAGACCAATTAATTTACCTACAGTTAAATCTGCTAGAGCTGAATTTGATTCAATAGGTAACTGGGATGGCTCAGTTAATTCTATGAAAGTAAGAAGTGCTGTAGCCGTTAAGTCAGTTAGTGCAGATGAAGCAGTACTAACCTCATGGCGAAATTTATTAGATAAAGGATCTTTGCAAGATGGTGAAGAAAATCTTGCCGGTACTGCTAGAAAATCTATGATTATCATTAGTAAATCACGAGCAAAAGCTTTAAATGTTGAAACTGGAGATCACGTACGAGTTTCAAATAGTTATGGTGCAATTACTCTGCCCTGCCAAATAGGAGATATTGATGAAGCATCAGTTTGGCTTCCTAGAAATTCTTTAAATAGCCAATTAATTAGAAATCTAGGAGTGGTAAGTAATTCAGTAGTAAAGGTGGCTAAAGCATGAGTAATGCTGAACTAATTGGTCAGGATCCAGGGTGGGTAATCGCTCTTAAAGGTGTCTTAATTTTTGCTGTTTGTGTTTTCTTAACAATTATGTCGGTTTGGGGTGAACGAAGAATTGTTGCAAGGATGCAACAAAGAAGTGGCCCAAATAGAGTGGGTAAGTTTGGATTACTACAAGCACTAGTTGATGGTGTTAAGTTGGCACTAAAAGAGGATTTGATTCCAAAAGCTGCAGATCGAGTGGTTTTTGTGATTGCTCCTATCATTAGTACAACTGCATGTTTTATGGCATTCGCAGTCATTCCACTTACTGGGCAAGTAAATTTCTTCGGCCATACAACTGTTATGCAAATGACTGATTTATCTGTTGGAGTGCTTTATGTTCTTGCAATTGCATCAGTTGGTGTTTACGGAATTGTTCTAGCTGGTTGGTCATCCGGGTCTACCTATCCTTTACTTGGCGGACTTAGATCTTCTGCACAGGTAATTTCATATGAAGTAGCAATGGGGCTTTCCCTTGTAGCAGTTTTTATATATGCAGGTTCGATGTCTACCTCTGAAATTGTTGCCGCCCAAGATAGATTGTGGTTTGCAGTTCTACTTTTCCCTTCATTTATTATTTATGCAATTTCTATGGTTGGTGAAACTAATCGCGCACCATTTGATTTGGCTGAGGCCGAAGGCGAGTTAGTTGGCGGGTTTCATACCGAATACTCATCACTAAAGTTCGCTCTATTTTTCTTATCAGAGTATGTAAATATCCTTGCAGTATCTGCGCTTGCAACTACTCTGTTTTTAGGAGGATATAAAGCATTGCCAGGTTTAGGATTTACTGAACAATGGCTTGGCGGATGGTTCACTTTAGTTTGGTTCTTTGTAAAGGTTCTAGGTTTCTTTTTCGTATTTGTATGGCTAAGAGGAACCTTACCTAGATTACGTTATGACCAGTTTATGAAATTTGGCTGGAAAGTATTAATTCCAATCTCATTAGCTTGGATACTTTTTGTTGCAACACTAAGAGTTATGTTTCAACAAGGCGCTCCACAGCTAGTAGTGGGAGTGTTTGTGTTCTCTATAGCAATTATTTTTATCGGAATTAATACTTTACTTGATCGTAAGAAAGTTGATGTAGCAAAAGCACTTAGGGAAAATAAATCATCAGATCCTGATTTTCCTGTACCTGTAATTCCAAACTCAAGAACGGAGCAGATAAATGGCTGAAGATTTAGTACCACGTTCTGATGAATTTGGATTAGCACATGCTGATCAATCTAAAGCACCTATTACTAATCATGAGAGTGCAAGCTTTGGTAAACAACTTCTAGGTTTCTGGGTAACTTTCAAAACAATGTTTAAGAAAGTTAATACGGTTCAGTATCCAGAGGTAAAAGAACCAACTGCGCCAAGGTTTCATGGTCGTCACCAATTAAATAGACATCCTGATGGGTTAGAAAAATGTATTGGTTGTGAACTATGCGCATGGGCTTGCCCAGCTGATGCTATCTATGTTGAGGGTGCTGACAATAAAGAAGGCGAGAGATTTTCTCCAGGCGAGAGGTACGGCAAGGTTTACCAAATTAACTACTTAAGATGCATTTTTTGTGGTCTATGTATTGAGGCTTGCCCAACTAGAGCATTAACGATGACAAATGAGTATGAGTTAGCCGATAGCACTAGAGAAAAATTAATTTTTGAAAAAGATGATCTTTTAGGTCCTCTTCGAGCAGGAATGGTGCCACCACCACATCCAATGTATCCAAATACTGATGATAGTAATTATTATCGTGGAGAAGTTACAGGCTCGCACCCATCTCAAGGGGTTGCAAAGAATGATTAATTTTGCATTAGATGTTGGTACTACTGCCGCTCCAGAGTCATATTTATTTTATGTTTTAGCTCCATTATCTATTGTTGCAGCGGTTGGAATGTTGTTAGTAAAAAAAGCAGTTCACTCTGCATTGCTCCTTGCGTGGGTCATGGTAACTCTGGCAATTTTCTATATTGCGCAGGAAGCTTTATTTTTAGGAATTGTTCAAATAGTTGTTTATACCGGAGCAGTAATGATGCTGTTCTTGTTTATTTTAATGCTCGTTGGAGTTGATACATCAGATTCACTAGTAGAGAACATAAAAGGATTAAGAATTGTTGCAATTATTGCAGCAGTTGGATTTGGCGGACTTCTTGTTACATTAATATCAAGAGCAACATTTGGTAGACCTGTAGTCGGTCTTAGCCAAGTTAATGCAGCCGGTAATGCCCGTGGCATTGCCGAGCAACTATTTACCAGATATGTTTTCGCGTTTGAGGTAATTTCTTCACTTCTTATCACTGCAGCTGTTGGTGCAATGGTTTTAGCTCATAGTCAAAGAACCAAGTCACAATTTGTTCAACGAGATTTATCAGTTGCACGATTTAGAAAAGGCGAACTTAAGGATGCAGCTGGGTTACCTAGCTCTGGAGTTTATGCATTACATAATGCTGTTGATGTTCCAGCTTTACTACCAACTGGAAATCCGGCACCTACCTCAATCTCTGCCGTTCTTGAAGCGCGCGGAGACATGATCGATAGCTCTAAGTTTGAATTAAAAAAAGAGATAGAGGAAGATAAATAATGTCTATCGCTAACTATCTTTATCTATCAGCCATATTATTCACAATAGGTGCAATTGGTGTTGTAGTGCGACGAAATGCAATTGTTGTATTTATGTGTATTGAATTAATGTTAAATGCTGCAAATCTTGCATTTGTTACTTTCGCTCGCATAAATGGCAACCTTGAAGGGCAAGTAGTCGCATTCTTTACTATGGTTGTTGCAGCATGTGAAGTTGTAGTTGGGTTAGCAATTATCGTAACTATTTATCGATCCCGTAGATCTGCGTCAGTTGATGATGCAAGTTTGTTGAAGAGATAATGTTGCAGACATCAGCTAATTTAGTATGGTTTATTGCGCTCCCACTTTTTAGTTCTGCATTGCTTTTATTAGCTGGTAAGAGAGCAAATTCTTGGGGCCATGTATTAGCTACAACAGTTTCTGCATCAACATTTACAATCGGGGTTATTGAATTTTTCGCAATGCAATCTAGGCCAGAAGAGAGTAGAGCTGTAGGCCAAAAACTCTTTACTTGGATCTCAGTTGGCTCTTTTAATGTGGATGCCTCATTATTGCTTGATCAGTTATCTATTTGCTTTGTGCTTTTAATTACTGGAGTTGGAACATTAATTCACGTTTATTCAATTTCATATATGTCACATGACTTGGATCGCCGGAGATTTTTTGCATATTTAAATCTATTTATTGCTGCAATGTTACTTCTAGTGCTTGGTGATTCTTATCTAAATCTATATGTCGGTTGGGAAGGGGTAGGACTTGCATCCTACTTACTCATAGGTTTCTGGAATCAGAAACCAGCATATGCAACCGCTGCTAAGAAAGCGTTCATTGCAAATAGAGTTGGCGATGTTGGCTTATCACTTGCAATCATGATCGCATTTGCAACATTTGGCGATGTTTCATTTTCTGGAATTAAGGAACAGACTGAAGGTGCTTCAACAACTCAACTTAC
>WLMP01000069.1 GCA_009700155.1 Actinomycetota bacterium | reverse complement strand
GATGCATTAGGTTCTCCACAATTTTCTTACCCAACTATTCACTTAGCTGGCACCAATGGAAAAACCACTACTTCCAGAATGATTGATCATTTGTTTTCTGAATTGGGGTATCGAGTTGGTAGGTATACCTCTCCTCACCTGGAATCCTTTACTGAGCGAATTAGTATTAAAGGTGAGCCAATTTCAGTCGAAAATATGATTAATACCTACAACGATATTGCTTTGTACTTAGATTTAATTGATTCCCGTCAACCACATCCAATCTCTTACTTTGAAGCACTAACAGCAATGGCTTTTGTAGCATTTGCTGAATTTCCTGTGGACATCGCTGTAATTGAAGCTGGAATGGGTGGGCAGTGGGATGCGACAAATGTAGTTTCTTCACAGGTGGCAGTTATGACTCCAATTGGCTTTGATCACATGGAGTACTTAGGTAATACTTTAGAAGAGATTGCACAAACTAAAGCAGGTATTTTTAAACCAGAATCTCATGTAGTGCTATCAGCACAAACGCCAGAGGTAGCAAAGGTATTACTTGCAAAAGCTGCAAAAGTTTCAGCAAATGTATATCGCGAAGGTGTTGAGTTTTCAGTCAAGCAAAGATCCCTTGCAGTAGGCGGTCAACTGATATCTCTTCATGGCTTGTTTTCTGATGTCGAAGATATCTATCTACCGCTATATGGAATACACCAGGCTAATAATGCTGCAGTGGCACTGGCTGCAGTTGAGGCATTTACCCAAGTTAAGTTAGATGATGAATTAGTAAGGACGGCATTTAGCAAAGTGAAATCACCTGGACGATGTGAAATTGTCTACACAGATCCAATGGTAATTATTGATGCTGCTCACAACCCTCACGGAATTACTGCAATTGCTCAAACAATTGACTCAGAGTTTGATTTTGAAATAGTAATAGCAGTAGTTGCAGTGCTAGCAGATAAAGATGCAGATGGAATTTTAGCTAAGCTAGCAAATTCAGTTGATTACATAGTTATAACTCAGAGTACTTCACCCAGAGCATTACCAGCCGATCAATTATCTAAAATAGCTGCGAATTACTTTAAACCTGAGCAAATTGAGTTAATCTCAGATCTAGCTGGAGCACTTACCTTTGCTATTGAAAAAGCATCACTAGCAAACCAAGTAAGTGATGGTGTTGCTGCAGTTCTTGTCACTGGATCAGTAGCAACTGCAGGCAGTGCTCGTTCGATCATTAGAAAGTTAGGAGAAAAAACGTTATGAGAATCATGTGTGCCACAGTTTTAACTATGGAGTCAATTCTTATGGGCTTCGCACTTTTAATTGCAAAAGATCAAGCGACATCACTTCAAATGTGGCTCGGCGGCTTGCTTGCTATTTTGTTTTTACTAACTGCGGGTGTTCTTAAGCGTAAGGGTGGGTATTTGCTGGGATCTATCCTGCAGTTTTTGATAGTTGGATATGGCTTTGTGATTTCCTTGATGTTTTATATGGGTGGATTATTTGCCATTTTATGGGTGGTTGCAATTTTTCTGGGGCGAAGAGGTGAGGCGATAAAGGCTGCTTTAATCGCATCTGCAGATAAGAATGGGCCAAAAAAGCCTTAATTTTCAGCAGGGGTAAAACCTGCGTAGAATAAGAAAGTGATTTCAGAGCAAACCTTAATTTTGGTAAAACCAGATGGCGTTAAACGCGGCTTGGTTGGCGAAGTAATTGCACGCGTTGAACGAAAAGGTTACAAGATAACAAATTTAAGAATGTTAACTGCAGATCGAAATATTCTTGCTAAGCATTATGCCGAGCATGAAGGAAAACCTTTTTATGAACCATTAATGGAGTTCATGGCATCTGGACCGATTGTGGCAATGGTGGCAGAGGGAGAACGCGTTATTGAAGGTTTTAGAAAGTTAGCTGGTGCTACCGATCCAACTACTGCAGAACCAGGAACTATTAGGGGTGATCTTGCGCGTGATCAAGGTACTAAGGTGGTTCAAAACATAGTTCATGGCTCAGACTCGCCAGAATCTGCAAATCGTGAAATTAAGATTTTCTTTAACAACTAATAGATTATTATCCAAGTAAATATAAGGAGAAGCAGATGGCTAAAGGTCAGAATCGAATGTCTTGGATCGGTCGCGATATGGCGGTTGATTTAGGAACAGCAAATACATTGGTTTATGTCCGTGGCCGCGGCATTGTGCTTAATGAGCCATCAGTTGTTGCAGTAAATCAAGATACTGGTGCAATTTTGGCAGTAGGACTTGAAGCTAAGCGAATGATAGGAAGAACTCCAGGAAATATTGTTGCTATCCGCCCACTAAAAGATGGTGTTATTGCCGATTTTGATACCACCGAGCGAATGCTTAAATACTTTATTCAGAAAGTACATAAGCGTCGTTACTTAGCAAAACCTAGAATTGTTGTTTGCGTTCCATCTGGAATTACCGGAGTTGAACAGCGTGCAGTTAAAGATGCCGGTTATGCAGCAGGTGCGCGTAAGGTTTACATAATTGAAGAGCCAATGGCAGCAGCAATTGGTGCAGATTTACCAATTCATGAACCAACTGGAAATATGGTTGTAGATATTGGTGGTGGTACTACTGAGGTTGCAGTTATTTCACTTGGTGGAATAGTTGCAGCACTTTCAATTCGAGTCGGTGGCGATGAGTTAGATCAATCAATTATTAATTGGGTAAAGCGCGAGTTCTCACTACTTTTAGGTGAGCGCACAGCAGAAGAAATTAAAATGGCGATTGGCTCAGCATTCCCACTTCCAGGTGAGCCAGATGCTGAAATTCGTGGTCGAGATCTAGCCACGGGATTACCAAAAACTATCTTGGTAACTTCAGCTGATATCCGTAAGGCATTAGAAGAGCCAGTATCTGCAATCGTAAATGCAGTAAAAAACACATTAGATAAGACGCCACCAGAGCTAGCTAGCGATTTAATGGATCGTGGAATTGTTCTTACCGGAGGCGGAGCGCTTCTTCGTGGGCTTGATGAGAGATTGCGTCATGAAACTGGAATGCCTATACATATTTCTGAGCGACCACTTCAAGCAGTTGCTGAAGGTTCTGGAAAATGTATTGAAGAGTTTGAAGCCTTAGAGAAGGTTTTAATCTCTGAACCTCGGCGTTAATCATTTGCAAGGGAGTTTGTTGTGGCTAAGGGCGGCGGTAATCGTTCGCGGCTCTTATTAGTCCTACTTCTTGTTTCGTCATTATTTCTAATTACCTTAGACCTACGGGGCGTTAATTTAGCTAGTGGCATCCGAGGGACAGTGGCCTCAGTTTTTTCACCGGTTGAGAAATTGTTTTCAAATCTATTCTCACCTATCGGAAATTTCGCAGGTGACTTAAGAAATTTAGGTCAATCAAATGAAAAAATCGATGATTTAACTAAGGAAATTGATCAGCTTAAATCTAAAGAGATATTAGATGAAGACACTATTGGACAATTAAGCCAATTAAGAAATGTATTAGATCTTGCAGCTCGAGGTAACTACAAAGTAGTAGCGGCTAAAGTAATTAATCGGGGATCTTCAGCAACTTTTAAAGAGACAATCACAATTGATATTGGCAGCAGTTCTGGAATTAGTAAGAATATGACTGTTATCTCTGATGGTGGCTTAGTTGGCGTGGTTAAATCTGTTAGTTCATCATCATCAACTGTACTTCTGATGAGTGATCCAACCTTCAAAATTGGCGTTCGAATTGCTGGTACTCAAAGTATTGGTGTTCTTAGTGGTCAGGGCGGTAATACCTACCTACTGCAATTATTAGATGCAACTGGTGAAATTAAAGTTGGCGATAAATTAGTTGCTCGCGGAAGTGAAGGCGGAAGGCCATTTGTGCCTGGAGTACCAGTTGGATCAGTAATTGAGGTTCAAAGTAACGCTTCATCTATCACTCAAAATGCTGATGTTGAAGCTTCTGCAAATTTAAATCGAATAGGCATTGTCGCGGTAGTAGTTTCACCACCTAAGAGTGATCCAAGGGATTCACTTATACCTAAACCAAATCCAACCGTTACAGTTTATGTAACACCAACACCTACTCCTTCACCAAGTAATTAATGTAATGAGCCAATTAAGAGTCTTTAACACATCAATATTTTTATTTGTTATTTTCTTAATTCAAGAAACCATAGTTTCTCGTATCAATTTTCCAATTAATGGCTTCTCGCTGTATATAGCAGCATTAATGGTGGTGCTATCTCTAGAGGATCGAACCGGATCTATGGTTTTTGGTTTTATTGGTGGCGTAATTATGGATCTTTCTATAGCTGCAGATACGCCATTTGGTCAGTGGGCATTAGTTATGACTGTCATGGGATATTTGTTTTCTATTAATAAAGAAAGTATTGGAGATTTTACTGAAACACCAGTTGTATTTGTAGGATTTATTAGTATCGCATCTGGCCTATCGTTAATATTTTTTGCCATTGTCGGCACACTATTAGGTGAAGAAATGGGTGGAATATTTAGAAACCTTAGGTTGATATTCGTAAATAGCTTATGGACTTTTTTAATCATTCCGTTATTTCTACCATTTATTGTAAAAATGAGAAGAATTATGTTAACAAGTAGGGAAAAATAATGAGCGAGCGGGGAAAGATTAATTTAATTATCTTTCAAACTCTAATATTCTCACTTATGTTTGCTTTATTTGGCAGACTTTTCTACCTTCAAGTATTAGATAGTGGTAGATATCAAGATGCTGCAATAAGTATTCAAAGTAGAGATATTGTTACACCAGCAGTGCGCGGTGCCATTACTGATATTCATGGCAGTCCATTAGTTGTTGATCTACCTGGCTTAGTTGTATTTGCCGATCGCAGTACATTAGATAAGCAACCAGATAAAGGTGTATCAGTTCTAGGTAGAGCAGCTAATTTGTTTGGCCTTGAATACTCAGATGTATATCAAAGAACTAGATTATGTGGTGAATTACCAAAGGATAGTAGGGCTGGTTGTTGGAATGGCACTAGGTATCAACCAATTCCACTAGTAGGAAATGCCAATCAGGATTTAGCACTTAAGGTATTAGAAAATTCAGATTCATATCTTGGAATTCAAGTTCAAACAGTTCCGATTCGAAGTTATCCATCCCTTGAGGGTGAAAATGTTGCACATGTTCTAGGTTATGTAGGTTC
>WLMP01000068.1 GCA_009700155.1 Actinomycetota bacterium | reverse complement strand
TTGCACCTGAGTACCAAATGCATCTAAAAACCGATCAAATGGAAATTTAGAGTCAATAAATATTGCAGAGCCGCCCGGCATTTTTACTGTGATATCTGGAATGCCAGAAGAGTCCGCATCAGTTGTAGATTTTTGTCTTGAGTACTCATGTCCTTCACGCAATCCAGCCGACTGCAGAAGTAATTCAAGTTGTGCTTCACCAAATTTTCCTCTGGCTTGCGAGTTAGATAATGCACCAGCAATCTTTTTAGTCTCATCAAAGATAGATTCACTGGCTCTGCGCATCTCATTGATTGTGGTCTCTAACTTTGCCTCAGCCTCAGTTCTAATTCGATTTGCTTCATTTGATTGGATAGATAATTTTTCAACTGTTGATTTCATAGCAGTTAACTCAGCAGTTAATTTAATTGAGCTCTCGGTTTTACTTCGCTCTGCCTCTAATTGTTTTTTGTAATCTGCAAGCAGTGCACCATCTGTGCCGGTGGATTTATGGCGCAGGGCTGCGATTAGGTACCCCATGGCAATACCGATGATCAGGCCGATAAGAAGGGTAAGAGAGGTCTGGAGCATGGGGTTATAGTGGCAGGAAGTACCGACAAACTTGCGTAGGCTTTACCCCTCGTGAGCCTCTCAATTGGAATCGTCGGTCTGCCAAACGTGGGTAAGTCCACCCTGTTTAATGCGCTGACTAAAAATAATGTCTTAGCTGCTAACTATCCCTTTGCCACAATTGAACCCAATGTTGGAGTTGTGGGTGTGCCAGATGCCAGGTTGCCGGTATTAGCCAAGATTTTCACCTCCGAAAAAATCTTGCCAGCCTCAGTCTCCTTTGTAGATATTGCTGGAATTGTTAAAGGCGCCTCTGAAGGTGCTGGACTTGGAAATAAATTTTTAGCAAACATTCGAGAATCAGATGCGATCTGCCAAGTAATTAGAGTTTTTAAAGATAATGATGTGGTCCATGTTGATGGCAATGTTGATCCAAAGAAAGATATGGAGACTATTAATGCCGAGTTATGTCTTGCTGATCTACAAACTTTAGAAAAAGCAATTCCTAGATTAGAAAAAGAAGTTAGAACTGTTAAAGAAAAAGCTGCAGTATTAGCTGCTGCGAAAGAGGCAGCAGAAGTTTTAAATCAAGGCCAACTACTTCGCGGAAGTAAGGTGGATTTGGTGGCAATTGCAGAGCTTCAGCTATTGACTGCTAAACCGTTTTTATATGTATTTAATGTTGATGCTGCTGAACTATCTGATGCTAAGTTAAAAGCTGAATTATCTGAAATAGTAAAACCAGCTGAGGCTATATTTTTAGATGCAAAAACTGAAGCCGAACTTGCAGATTTAGATGAGGCTGATGCACTTGAATTGCTTAAATCCATCGGTCTAACTGAGCCTGGCCTTACTACATTGGCTCGAGTGGGTTTTAATACATTAGGATTACAGACATATCTGACCGCAGGTCCGAAAGAGACCAGAGCGTGGACGATTCATAAAGGTGATACCGCCCCAGTTGCAGCTGGTGTGATTCACACTGATTTTCAAAAAGGATTTATCAAAGCTGAAATTATCTCCTTTGATGATTTAGTAGCTGCTGGATCAATGGTGCAAGCCCGCGCCAATGGCAAGGTGCGAATGGAAGGCAAGGATTACATAATGAGTGATGGCGATGTAGTGGAGTTTAGGTTCAATGTCTAAAAAACAAGCACACTTAAAAGATCTTCCAGTTAAAACTCGAGATGACCTACGAAATGTGGCAATTATTGCGCACGTAGATCATGGTAAAACTACTTTGGTTGATGCCATGTTATGGCAATCTGGTGCATTCGCCGCACATAAAAAACAAGATGAAGGTCAAGATCGAATGATGGATTCGATGGATCTAGAGCGGGAAAAAGGAATTACGATTTTGGCGAAAAATACTGCCGTAAAACGCGGAGACAAAATTGTAAATATTATCGATACGCCAGGGCACGCAGATTTTGGTGGCGAGGTAGAGCGCGGATTAGAGATGGTAGATGGCGTTATTTTATTAGTTGATGCCTCAGAGGGACCATTGCCACAAACTAGATTTGTACTTAGAAAAGCTTTGCAAAAAAATCTTCCAGTAATTTTGTTAATTAATAAAGTAGATCGGCCAGATTCTCGAATCGCAGAGGTAGTAGATGAGGCGTATGCCTTATTTTTAGATTTAGATGCCAATGAGGATCAAATTGAGTTTCCAATTGTTTACGCCTCAGCTAAAGCAGGTAGAGCATCGCTAGAGCGGCCAGCAGATGGTGGCATGCCAAAAGAGGAAAACTTAGATGTCTTGTTTGAAACTATTTTTTCATCAATTCCAGCACCGCAATATCATGAGGGTGCACCATTACAAGCACATGTTACAAACTTAGATTCATCTCCTTTCTTAGGCAGACTTGCCCTTTGTCGAGTAAGAGAAGGTGTTATTAAAAAAGGACAAACTGTTACCTGGATTAAAACTGATGGCTCAATGGCAAAAGTAAAGGTATCTGAGTTGTTAATGACAGAAGCACTAGAGCGAGTACCAGCACTTGAGGCACACCCGGGCGATATAATTGCCGTTGCTGGCTTTGAAACTATTACCTTAGGTGAAACTCTGGCAGATTTAGAAAATCCATATCCACTGCCATTGATTACCGTGGATGAGCCAAGTATTTCGATGACAATTGGTATTAATACCTCACCTCTTGCTGGCAAGAGCGGTTCAAAATTAACTGCTCGCCAAGTTAAAAATAGATTAGATTCTGAGTTAGTTGGAAATGTTTCACTTCGAGTATTAAATACTGATCGACCAGATACCTGGGAGGTGCAGGGACGAGGTGAGTTACAACTTGCAGTCTTAGTTGAAATTATGAAGCGAGAAGGATTTGAGTTAACAGTTGGTAAGCCACAGGTGGTAACCAAAATGGTTGATGGAAAATTACAAGAGCCAATGGAGCGGCTATCAATTGATGCTCCTGAGGAGTATTTAGGTGTAATAACTCAACTTATGGCACTTCGCAAAGGGCGCATGGAGCAGATGGTTAACCATGGCACTAGTTGGATCAGATTAGATTACCGAGTTCCATCCCGAGGTTTAATTGGTTTTAGAACTGAGTTTTTAACTGAGACTCGTGGTACTGGACTTCTACACCATGTATTTGATGGTTATGAAGCATGGCATGGTGAGCTTAGAACTAGATCTACTGGCTCCTTAGTTTCAGATCGCCTAGGTGTTGTCACAAGTTACGCTCTTTATGGCACACAAGATCGTGGCTCAATATTTGTTGAACCAGGAGATGAAGTTTATGAAGGTATGGTTATTGGCGAGAACTCTCGCAGTGAAGATATGGATGTTAACTGCGTTCGAGAAAAGAAATTAACCAATATGCGAGCCTCCGGTACTGATGAGTCAGAGCGATTAATTCCAGCTAAGAAATTAAATATGGAAGGTGCCCTTGAGTTTTGCCGCGAGGATGAGTGTGTTGAGGTCACACCTGCGGTAGTGCGAATTCGTAAGGTGATTTTGGATGGCTCAATTCGCGCTCGCAATACCTCTAAAGCTAAGCGAGCAAACGAGAACTCTTAACGCATTACTTTGCCCTTCCCATTAATGTCAGAGTTGTGGCGTTAAATTAAGCCGTGGCCGCCAACTCCAAGGTAAAAGTAAAGCTAGTTAGATCACCGGCTAAAAGCGAGCTAATAGCACCTGAGCAATTAAGTGCTGAACAAATTAAAATCATTAATCATCGATCATCACCCCTATTAGTTCTAGGTAGTGCCGGTTCTGGAAAAACAACCACGTTAGTTAATGCAGTTGCTAGCCGAATTGCGCAAGGGTTAGATGCCAATAATATTTTGGCGATCACATATGGCCGCCAGAGTGCTAGCAGGTTAAGGGATCAGATTGCATCTGCTAATCCACAACTTCATACCGTTAATGAACCAATTGCAAGAACCTTTCACTCCATTGCATTCTTAATTTTAAACGACAAATTATTAAGTGAAGATGATAATAAATATGTATTACTATCTGGTGCTGAACAAGATGCATTAATTACTGAGCTACTTAAAATTGATGCGCAGAATTTAGCGAAAGATCCCGAGTTAGGTACTTGGCCAAAAGAGTTAATTCCAGCTCTTACCACTCGCGGCTTTGCTAAGGAGTTACGAGATTTTATTGGTCGAGCAACTGAACGTGGTTCTTCTCCGCAGGAATTAATAAAGTACTCGCAAAAGTATGGGCAGAAGTATTGGCCCGCAATTTGTAATTTCTGGGATGAGTATCGAAAAACTCTTGCCCTACGAGATGGCACTACTACAACTAAATTAATTCGAATTGATCCAAGCGAGATAATTATTGCAGCGATCGAAAAGCTAGAGAGTAATCCAAAACTACTTGAAAAGTATAGAGATATTTTTCAAGTGATCTATGTGGATGAGTTTCAAGAATCAGACCGGGCGCAACGAAAGCTATTAAAATTACTGAGCGGACAAGAGTTAGTTATCTTTGCAGATCCAGCTAGTGCTGTTGGCAGATTTAGAGGTGCAGATCCAGATAATTTGTTATCTGATTTAGAGCAGTTTGGGATAAGTAACAAGATAGTTTTAGGTAAGAGCTATAGAAATATTTTAGCTCCTAAAGTTGCAGCCTTAAGTAGTGCAAGTGAAGAGGCAAATTACATAGCTCATCAATTTAGATCAGCACATCTAAAAGATGGTGTGCCTTGGTCTCAGATGGCTGTTATTTTGCGCTCACCTGGCGCTCAGGTTGCTGCTTTAAGTAGAGCCTTTGCAAGTAATCAGATCCCAGTAGAAATTGATGCCGCTGCTAATTCACTTGCAGATAATCCTGCGATTCGTCCAATAATTACTATTGCCCAAATTGCATTAGGTGAAATTCAATTACATGCGAGCAATTGGGATCAAATTGAACCACTTTTATATAGTGAATTTGCCGGCGCAGATGCTATCTCAATTAGACAAATGCGAATTGCACTTACTAAAGAGCAGAAAGATGAGAATCGAAAAAATTCAACAGAGTTAATCCTGGAGGCACTGACATCGCCAACAGTTGATCTACCCTGGGAGCAATTAACACCACTAAAGCGGGTTAATGATTTGATAAGCCAGGCAAGAAAATCACTTGCAAAATCTAAAGACATTTCTGACTTGCT
>WLMP01000067.1 GCA_009700155.1 Actinomycetota bacterium | reverse complement strand
TTAAAAGTATTTAGTCTGGGAGTTAGATGAAAAAAGTTACTATCTACTCAAGAACTGGATGTCATTTGTGCGAGATTGCAATAGACAAGGTTAAATCTGTAAAAAATGAATTTAACTTCGATCTACAAATAAAATTAATTGATAATTCGTTAGATCTTGAAAAAGAGTACGGCGAACAAGTTCCAGTTATCATGATTGATGACAAGGTTCATGACTACTGGCGGGTGGATTTAGAAAGATTTATTGAAGCGATTAAATCTTAGTTTTTGTTTAATATCTCATCTGCATCAATAATTCGATACGCATAACCTTGTTCAGCTAAGAACCTTTGCCGGTTTTGAGCAAAATCCTGGTCGACAGTATCTCGCGCCACTAAAGAATAAAAGCGTGCTCCGCGGCCATCAGCTTTTGGTCTAAGAATTCTTCCCAATCTTTGTGCCTCTTCCTGTCTTGAACCAAATGTTCCAGAGACTTGGATTGCAATTGTGGCCTCTGGTAAATCAATAGAAAAGTTAGCAACTTTTGAAACTACTAAGCATTTAATTTCACCACTTCTAAATAGCGCAAACAAACGCTCACGTTCTTTTATTGGAGTTTCTCCTTTAATAACTGGTACACCTAACTCTGCCGATAGCTGATCTAATTGATCTAGATATTGGCCAATAACTAAAACTTGATCATTGGCATGCTGTTTAGCAAGGGCCACAGCAACATCTTTTTTTGTTTGGGATGTTGCACAAAATCTGTATCTATCTTCTTGCTCAGCGGTTGCATAATTAAGTCTTTCGGCATCGGTAAGCGTAATTCTTACTTCAACACAATCTGCCGGCGCAATATAACCCTGTGCCTCTATCTCTTTCCATGGCACATCAAATCTTTTTGGTCCAATAAGGGAAAAGACTTCACCCTCCATTCCATCTTCGCGAACTAAGGTTGCAGTTAAACCTAATCTACGGCGGGATTGGATATCAGCAGTGAACCTAAATATTGGCGCAGGCAGTAAATGAACCTCATCATAAATAATTAATCCCCAATCAATCGCATCAAATAAATCTAAGTGAGCATATACTCCCTTTTTTCGTGTAGTCATTACTTGATAGGTAGCGATGGTTACTGGGCGAATTTCTTTTTTTGCGCCACTATATTCACCAATATCATCTGCATTTAAATCAGTTCGTTTAAGTAATTCTTCGCGCCATTGTCTAGCAGCAACTGTATTTGTAACTAAAATTAGCGTCGTAGCTTTTGCGTGAGCCATTGCTGCAGCTCCAACAATAGTTTTTCCAGCACCACAAGGCAGCACAACAACTCCAGATCCACCATGCCAAAATCCCTCAGCAGCTAACTCCTGATATTTTCTAATTTTCCAATCATCTTGCCTTAATGCGATCTCATGATGCTCACCATCTACATATCCGGCAAAATCTTCAGCCGGCCAACCTAATTTAAGTAAAGCCTGTTTTAGAAAACCACGCTGTCCTGGATGAACAACAATAGTTTCATCATCTAGCTGCAAACCAAGCATTGGCGCAACTTTCTTTCCTCTTGTTACCTCTTTTAAAACAGCAGGATCATTTGAGGCCAGTATCAAGCCATGAACTGGATGTGCCTCAAGCCTAAGGCGACCATATCGAGACATAGTCTCTGCAATATCAACCAAGAGTGAATGCGGAACGGCATATCTAGAATATTTAAGTAGTACATCTATTACTTGTTCTGCATCATGGCCGGCAGCTCTTGCATTCCATAATCCAAGTGGAGTTAACCTATAAGTATGTATATGTTCTGGAGATTTTTCTAACTCAGCAAATGATGCAATAGCTCTGCGACATTCATCTGATAAAACATGATCTATATCTAATAAAAGTGTTTTATCACTCTGAACAATTAATGGTCCATCACTCATTTCAATAGCTCATTAATAAATGCTGTAGTTAGCTTAATTTTTGGCTCGATTGTAGAAATTTTGATTGATTCATTTGGGGCATGTGCACCAACACCTTCGGCTCCCAAGCCATCGAGCACTTTTGCACCAGTAGATGCTGCGATATTTCCATCACTTGCACCGCCCACACTTGCACTACCAATTGGATTCAAACCTAGTTCTTTTGCTACCTTTTCAAGTTTTTCATAAAGTTCTTTACAACTTGATTCTTCAAGAGGCGGCCGGCTGATCCCACCACTTACTTCAACTACTGCAATTTCACTTTTTAACCCTCTAATTGATTTATCAATTCTATTTAGCTCAGCTAATGTAAATGACCTAACATCTATATCTAACTTTGCTAAGGCAGGAACAGTATTAGTGGTAGTTCCAGATTGCATTACTGTTGGTACGGCAGTTGTACCAAACTTTGGATCTTCAAAGGCGGAAATTTGCATAACAAGTTTTGCTAATTCTGTAGTGGCATTAATACCTTTTTCTGGTTCAAGGCCAGCATGAGATGCCTTACCTGTAACTGTTATTTGATACATAGCAGTACCTTTACGGCCCGTTTTAACTTTTCCATCGAGTGAAGCCTCAAATACTAAAACTGCATCCGATGCTTTAGCTAACCTAGTGATTAAATCTTTTGATGTTAAGCTACCGGTTTCTTCATCAGTTGTGGCAACCAAGGCAACTTTATTTTGCGCGTTACTTAAATTTATAAGTGAGTAAAGTGCTTGAACGAATCCAGCCTTCATATCAAATACGCCAGGTCCAGTTGCAATATCGCCAGAGATTTGCCATGTAGTTTTAAATGAACCCTTTGGCCATACCGTGTCTAAATGACAAAGCAGAAGTATTTTTGGCTCTTTTGATCCCCACCAAAAAACTGGTCTTCCATTTTCAATTATCTTTTCTGCAGGGAAGGATAAAACTTCATTAGCAATATCAACTGCAAGATCTACAACTGAGTGGCATGCAGCCAAATCTTCAGTAGGGGATTCGCACTCAACTAATCGCTGGATCGCTGAAATTGCACTCATAGGTCTAAGTCTGCCTTATTTTGCGAAATGGTGAAGGCTGGCGCTACACCATTAATCCTAGGTATACGAAACTGCGTGATTTCTCCCGAAGCCTCATCCTTGGCAGTTAGCGTGCCTAATGAAATTGAGATCGGCTCAATAATTCGGTTAATAACCCCACCATTGTTATCAGCGTAACTAATCGCAATGGTTTGCTGGTTATTAATATATTGATTGATTAACGCCAAGGTTTCATTAGATGAGGTTCCAGGAACAATTGGTTCGACTTTTCGACTGCGCTCGCCAGCCCTTATAGTTTTAACTGCAGATGTAATCACACTTTCTTTTGGTGCAGAAAATTCTGAAATTATTCTTGGTGGTTTTGGTCTTGATTTAGCACGCCTTAAATTTGGTTGCGAAAGCAATACACCTCCTGCATTTTCAGCTGCAGGTAAATATCCATACTCTCTTAGCTCCCCAATAACCTCTGGTAGTTCAAAGTCTGTTGCTAGAACCTGTGGCGCAATTCTTCTAAGTCGTAGATGTTCACATTTCTTATCATGCAAAATTTGTTGGATTAATCCTTCATCTTCACATCTGATGTAGGTATGAGCAGATCCAACTCTTAGTCTTCCGTGCCTTTTTGCAACATCTGTAATTAAATACTCTAACGGCTGTGGCATTGGCGTTTTAGATATTTTTGTTAAAAAAGTTTTTATCTGATCACCTGTTTTGCCATGATCTAACCCACGTCTAATTGAGGCCTCACTAAATCTATACACCGTAGCCCCGCCGCGACTTTCAATATCAGCAATTGTTCCCATTTCAGCCGAAAGTTCTGCTGTTAATGGTCCAGGAGCAACTGCAGAGTTATCAGCTTGAATTAAAATATGATCAACAGGCTTAGGCAGAGCAGATTCAATACCTAGATCATCTTGTGATGACAATAAATTTTTACCAAATACAGATAAAGCTCCCTGACCAGTTAACCCAAGCCATTCTGCTTCACGTAAGCTCCATTCAACAAAATCACCATTAAATCTTTGTGGATTCCACCATTTAACAACTTCTTTTATTGATGAAACCTCAGGGGATATTTCTAAGTTTTCTAATAAAACTTTTAAGGTTGTTCGTTTAATCAAAGAAGCGCCTGCTCGATCTAATTCTGGGCCAAGAGGTGCAATATTTTTATCAGTTGATCTACCAATTAATCCACTAACTCGCGATGTATCTAGCCATAAAACTACGAGCGAGTACCAACGCTCTTCTGAAGGTTTTGATAACCATATATCAAAGGAAGATGTAGGAAGAATTTGATCATCCGGATCAATTACAACCAAACCACCTAGGTAGCAAAGCTCTGCAACAAACCCCACGCAGCTTTCTTCAACCCCTAAATGTTCTGCAATTCTTTTTAAGTCCCTAACTCCGATTCCACCAGTTCTTAATGCTGTAGGTGGCTCATCCGATAAGTTATGTAAATATTCTTCGCACCATCTCAAGATCGTTGAAATATTTGCAATTGCGGCTAGATCAGCTTGATTTTGACTTACTTTTCTACCAACTAAATTACTAGGTTTTGTAGTTAACTCTCTATGAACCTTGTCTCCTCGTAATTTGATTGCATACTCGCGCGGTAGCGCAACAGTGTTTGAATCGATTGCAACTAATATGTTGTTGTCTAATAACCAGCCAATTGCTGCTCCAGGTTTTTTAATATTAGTAATTTGTCCTCGCGGTGGGCCCCAAGTTAATCTAGAAAGCACGTCGGCAGAAGTTTTTGGAATGTCTTTTAGTTTATTAAAGTCTACTTTGCTGCCTAATTCAGGACCCAGACCTACTGGCTCTTCTCCAATTAACAACTTTAGATTCAATGGCGTACGGAAATTGTTACCCTCTTTATATAGCAGCCCCATTTGCCATAAATAATCTAAAGCAAAGTTACTTTCCTGGCTAGTGATACTTACAATTTCAGATTTTTTAAATGGTTCAGCTAATACACAAGCAGCTTCAATAATTTGGTAGTGCCATAGGTTAAGAGAATCCAATGCTCTTACAAGAGATGGTGTAGATGTAGCTCGAGCAGCAAGGGAAGTGAAATCATTTGGAACAGGCGTAACTAAATCTGGCCGAAACTTAAATAGTGCAGCTAAATCTTCATCCGAACGCGCCCGAAGCTCATCAGCGAATGTAATAGCAATCTTTGACATAACTGGCCTACTTTACTCGGGTTTTCTATGCTCTATTTACCTCTCAGCCTTCTTGGCGAAATTAG
>WLMP01000066.1 GCA_009700155.1 Actinomycetota bacterium | reverse complement strand
ATCACTCATTAGCAGATTCAGCTTTAGCTGATTACGGATTAGCTGGAGTAGATAATGAGAGATTATCTGTTGGTGCTTCTGGGGTAATCGGTGTATTAGTTACTAGTGTTGTGGGTTTTGGCTTGTTTATGTTAATTAGAAAAAAGCCGGAAACCAAAAATCGTTAATTTAGCCCCAGAAAAATCATCTGGTCATCACCATGGTCATGATGTTGGTGAGCGTCTATACATTCACCGTCATTCAATTATTCACGATATCCCATCTCATATAAAGATTGTTGCTGGACTGCTTTTTATAATTACCGCTGTCTCAACTAACATCACAAATTGGCAAGCATTTACTGCCTACTTTTTGATCATTTTCACCGTAATAAAAATTGCCCAACTGCCCCTATTAACTGTGGCTAAGAGATCTTTAATTGAAGTTCCATTTATTTTCTTTGCCTTACTCATGCCATTTTTTGGAAGCGGTGAGAGGTTTCAGATTGGATCCCTTGAGCTTTATCGAGATGGCTTGCTAGCTGGTGCGAGCATTGTGACTAAAGGAACGATTGGAATTTTAGTGGCAATCAACCTTTCGGCTACGACAACTGCACGTGAAATTCTTCGAGGGTTAGAGGTATTGAGGTTGCCAACCCCAATGGTGCAAATTGCCTCATTTATGCTGCGCTATGTAAATGTAGTTAATGATGAGATGCAAAGAATGGCAGTAGCACGTCAATCTAGAGGCTTTGAGGCAACCGGAATTAAACATTGGCCAGTACTAGCAACTGCAGCTGGTGCTCTCTTTATTAGATCATATGAAAGAGGTGAGCGCGTTCACTTAGCGATGCTTGCAAGAGGATTTGATGGTGAGTTACCGAAGGATGAAAAAATTAAAAATGATAGAAAGTATTGGCTCATTTCACTATGTATTCCACTACTTGCCTTATTCGTGCTTTTGATAACATTACAGTTGGGATAAATTCATGAGTAATGAAAATATAAGTTTACTAATTGAAGAGTTAGCTTTTGCATATCCAGATGGTAATCAAGCACTTTTTGGCGTTAACTTAAAGATAAGCAAGGGTGAACGAGTTGCCTTATTAGGGCCAAATGGTGCAGGTAAAACAACATTAGTAATGCATTTAAATGGCATATTGAGCACTTTGCATGGCAAAGTATTTGTAGCTGGAAAACTAGTTGATTCGAAAGATAAAGAGGGTTTAAAACAGATTCGATCAAAGGTTGGAATTGTCTTTCAAGACCCAGATGATCAACTCTTTATGCCTACAGTTGGTCAAGATGTGGCATTTGGTCCTTACAACATGGGATTACGCGATGCTGAATTAGATGAAGTTGTTACCCAAGCTTTATCGATGGTTGGAATGCTCGAGTATAAAGATCGACCACCGCATCATCTTTCATTTGGTCAGCGAAGAAGAGTTGCAGTTGCAACAGTTTTAGCGATGAAGCCTGAAATATTGGTATTGGATGAGCCATCTTCTAACTTAGATCCAGCCAGCAGAAGAGAGTTAGCTGAAATTCTTCGTTCTCTTGATATCACAATTATTATGGTTACTCATGATCTTCCCTACGCATATGAACTCTGCGAACGATCATTGATACTTTCAGGTGGAATTATTGCAGCAGATGGTAAGACCAAAGATATTTTAAAAAATGAAGAGTTACTTAAAAAGCACAGGTTAGAGCTACCTGCTGGCTTTTCAATTTAATCTACGTATAAATCGTTTATAAACTCTTTAGTTCCTGGAACTACTGCATACTTATCAAGATCTGTTATACCTTCACTCGCTAGCACTTCATCATCAATAAAGAAGTTACCAGAGCACTCCTTGCCGGGGCGATTTAAAATGATATGAGCAGAGTCAGAGATAATTTCTGGAGTACGACAAAAGGCAACATCAATTCCTGGAATCATTGCTAGCGCTGCTGTGTCTATCGCAGTCCGGGGCCAAAGTGCGTTAACTCCAATGCCATCACGCTTTAACTCATCAGCTAAGCCCAAGACGCACATACTCATTCCATACTTTGCCATTGTGTAAGCAAGATGGGGCTTAAACCATTTTCCCTTCATTGAAAGGGGTGGCGATAACATCAAAATATGTGGATTACGACCTTCTTGCGAACTTTTCTTCAAATACGGAAGAGCAGCTTGTGATGTTAAAAAGGTTCCACGAGTGTTAACACCCATCATTAGATCAAATTTTTTAGCTGGCGTGTTTTCGGTATTAGTTAAATTAATTGCTGAAGCATTATTGATAACAATATCTAAACCGCCAAACTCAGTAGCTGCTTTCTCAACTGCAGCCAAAATTTGATTTTCATCCCTAATATCGCATTGAATAGCAAGCGCTTTGCCACCAGCTTCCTCGATCTGCTTTGCGGCTGTAAAAATTGTTCCAGGAAGTTTTGGATGTGGATCAGCAGTCTTTGCAGCAATAGCAATTGATGCACCATCTTGTGCTGCCCGTAATGCAATTGCAAGCCCTATTCCCCGAGAGCCACCAGTGATAAAGATTCTCTTACCCGATAATGACATTACTTAACCTTGCTCTTCTTGGCTAAGAAATTCATAAATGCCATCTGTGCCTCATCTGATTCGGTTGCCATTTTAAACAACTCGCCTTCAGCTAACATAACTTGATTCAAAGCCTCATGTGCTGAACTTTTTAGCAAAGCCTTAGTATTAATAACTGCATTAGGTGGCTGTTCTGCAACTTCTAAGGCAAACTCCATTGCAAGCTTTAACTCATCGCTACCAACTCTATTTATTACACCCATCTGCAATGCTTCATCGGCTGAGAAAGTGCGGCCTGTTAGAAAAATTTCACTAGCCTTTGCATGTCCTACTAATCTAGGAAAAAGGTAACTAGAGCCACCCTCTGCTACTAAGCCAAGTGAAACAAAGGGCATCGAAAATTTAGTATCTGGGTTTGCTGTTACATAATCACAATGCAATAGCATCGTAGTTCCAATACCAACAGCTCTTCCCTTTACCGCTGCAATTAAAGGCTTTGGGAAATTGTGAATTGCGAATAGAAAATTAAATACAGGTGAGCCCTCATGCATTTGTGGATTATTTGCAAAATCATTTATGTCATTACCAGCCGTAAATGAATCACCATTTGAATCAATTACAACAGCGCGAATTGCAAAATCCCCTGCTGCTTGATTTAACTTATCTGCCAGAGTTTGATACATCTCCTGAGTAATAGCATTTTTCTTCTCTGGCCTGTTTAGTGTCAGGCGTAAAACCGCGCCATCGATCTGGTCTAGTACTGAATTCACCTGCTAATAATAGGCATAATTGCTGTTTTTTTCATAAGTTGGAGTAGACCACTTTGTAGGAGCACAATAGGCCTTGGAATTGGAGAATCCATTGGAATTTAATATTTTAGTTAGGGAACTAACGCCGTTTGAGCACTTGGTCTGTGAACACCTATGCGAAGGCATGACTAACTCTGCAATTGCAAAGGCCACAGCACACACTGAAAAAGTTGTTGAGAATACAGTTTCACGATCTGCCCATGCATTTTCGATTAAATCAACTGGAGATATAAATGTCAGAGTTTTACTTGCACTGGCCTATAGATCCCACTTTGGTGATAAAGCTTTTGATAAATTGGGAATTGCCTGTAAGCACTTAACTGTTGGACCAAATGGCGAACAGATTTGTTCTCAGCATATTGAGTAGCATTTCTAGTTCTTTGTGACCTATCTCTAAGTGCTACCTCTTACTTAACTTTGCTAAGTGCTACCACTTTGATTAATTGATTTTAAATCCTAAACCAGGAGTATTAATAGCAATGAGGAGTTTGTAACTCTTCAAGGCAATAAAACTGGAGAAATTAGGAGAAAATAATCAATGAAACGTCGCACCTTCGATCGAATCGTCAGCTTTGTCGGTTTGGGACTTTCCGTATTCTTACTTGTAGCAGCTGCTCTACTTAACTGGGGAGCTAGTTTTGCTAATGAATCTGTTTCAACACAACTAGAACAACAAAAAATCATCATGCCAGATAAAGGTAGTGCTGGATTTAAATCACTGCCAGAGGATGCTCAAGTGGTACTTGCGCCATTTTCTAATCTGCCACTTACAACCGGCAAACAGGCACAGGCTTATGCTGATTACTACATTGGTTCACATCTAAAAGGAATTGCCGGTGGCAAGGTTTACTCTGAAGTAAGTGGTGCTGCACTTGGCGCTGCTGCTAAATCAAAAGCTGAACCTGCAAATATTGGATTAGCTAATGAAGCTAACGCACTTATGGGTCAACGAACAAGTTTATTCATGGGTGAAACATTACGTGGCCTATTACTTTACTCATTTGCATTTTGGCAGATTGGCCAGATAGCAATGTATGCAGCATGGGCTGCTGCAATCGGTGGTGTATTAATGCTCATTCTTTCCTTACTTGGCTTTGCGCACATTCGTCGCGTAGAAGCTGACGCGACGATTTAACGCCCTCACTCTCCAAGAGGGCGCGGCCTCCTAAGGATTTATTCCTTAGGAGGTTTTTTTAAATCAACATTATTACTTGATCATTTTTTATTCAGTTAGAAGATATGATTTTGGCATGTTTATCCAAAACGCAATACCTAGCCGGCTCTGGGAGTATTTAATTGCCACAGTGTTAATTATTTTGGCTCCAGGACCTTCAGTGCTGTTTACAATTGCACGAGCAATAGCCTGGGGCAGGTTGGCAGCGATTGCGACCGTTATTGGTAATGCATTTGGAATGTTTCTGGTATCGGTGTTTGTTGCTGTCGGTCTTGGCCCAGTACTACAAAGATCTCAGCTTTTATACAATGCAATCCAGTGGGCAGGAGGTGCTTACCTAATTTACTTGGGCTACACCGCAATAGCTGCTAGTAAAATTGATGCACAGGATATGCAAAAGAGTTCTGGATCTAAACCATCTTTTTTTACATCAGTTAGAAATGGCTTTTGGGTTGGGGTACTTAACCCAAAATCAGTGGTCTTCTTCGCTGCGATTTTGCCACAATTTATCGATCAACAAAAAAGTAATGTAACTGCACAATTACTGCTAATGGGGGCAATATTTGCCATTGTTGCTCTAATCTCAGATGGTACATACGGCTTACTAGCTGGCACTGTCCGCCAATGGCTCTCCGGTGATGTAAAGCGGTTAATTTTTATGCGCCTAACTGGCGGAATAGTGATGATTGGTCTTGGCTTTTTCACCATACTTGCAGCGGTGCTAGCTTAATAAATACTTATTTTTTACTGCCATGTCGCTAACCTTGAATGTCAGTGGTAAGAGGCAGACTTAACCTACTTAGGAAAACTAAATTAGGGCATACCAATGAGTGTATGCGCAGAAAAGAGTAGAAATGGCCTCATCAAATGCAGTTGGAAATGCT
>WLMP01000065.1 GCA_009700155.1 Actinomycetota bacterium | reverse complement strand
TAAAACTAGTAATCCAAGTAGAACTGAAAGCTGTACTCGGGCTGCAACTGTAGTTCTCTCTTCTTTAACTGCTGGTCTAATGCCACCGTAGATATAGTGAACTGCAGCTGCGGCAATCAAAGACAAAATTATTGTCGATATACCCCAACCAATTAATGCTTGCCACATTGGCAATCTAAATGCGAAGAATGAAACATCTAAGCCGAATTGCGGATCAACAACACCAAACTCTGTTGAGTTCCTAAATAGAAGCCACTGTTGCCAAAATCTTGAGCCGGCTGTTCCAGCAAAATAAAAGATTGCTAGAAATATTGCAATTGAAACCAATTTTTTAATTGGTTCAATTTGTGAGCGATAACGCTCTAAGTTATCAGCTTCTACAGCAACTGGGACATATACAGGTCGTTTTCTAAAGGCAATATAGATATTTGCAGTAATAAATAGTGCTGTTACAAAACCAAAACCCAGAAATAAAAACACTTTTGTAAATAGTGAGGTTTGCCAGACATTTACATAATCAACTGATCTAAACCAAAGTAGATCTGCATAGAAACCACTTAATGAAACCAGGATACTTGCCAAAATAAACAAAATTATGAAAGTAATTGTTAATGGACTAATTCTCCTTCGACCACCGCTTCGATTAGCAAATGGGTTAGGAAAATTGCCGCCAAAGCCACTGCCACCGAATGGGTTGTTATTGCGATTAAAGCCGCCACCACCAAAGCCTGAATTACTCATGCGCAGATCTTATCTACTCCTAGGCAATGCTTTTGCAACTTGGATACTGGGCATTATTTGGCATATTCAGTATGGATACCGCCTCAGATAATGTGGCGACTGGCACAATCTTCATACCTTTTGGACCTTTGTTTTTGAGAATTTGATCAATATCTACTAATTCAGCACAGTTTTGAACGGGTGTAAAAAATACTTGAACACCTGCCTTCTCAGCTCCAATAATTTTCTCAGCAATTCCTCCGATTGGCCCCACCTGTCCACTAGTTGAAATCGTGCCAGTGCCGGCAATATTTCTTGATCTAATTAGATCCTGCTCAGTTAATTTATCAATAATGCCAAGGGCAAAAATTAATCCACCACTTGGTCCACCAGTTTCTTTAAGTTGAATTTTAACTTCAAAAGGAAAATCATATTTGTTTGTGATTCCAATACCGATATATGCAGAACCATCTTCTCTGGCTGAAAGCTTTATCTGCTCTTCAATAATCTGTGAGCCTGATCTTAATACTTTGATACTTACTATTTGACCTGGATTTTTCTCATCTAAACTTCTGGCAATTTCAGATTGAGATTTATACTTAATATTATCCAGAGAAATTACCTCATCGCCTACTTTAAGTACTTTATAAGCGTTAGTTTGCTTATTTACTTGACTGATTATTAATTTTGAATTTAGTTCATATCCTAAGTATCCAAGAGCTGCAGCAGTAGCGCTAACTTGAGAATCTGTCATCTCTTGCACGCCAGCACGAATGGAATCTTCAACACTTTCTCCTTGAGGATATATCTCAACTCTTGGCATGACCGCTCTTTCATCACTCATCCATGCATACAAAACATCAAAGCCGGTCATATATGAGTCAGGATCAGTAACCATCACTGAGGTAACAGAAAGCTTTCCAGTTGTCGGATAGATCTTTGTGCCCGAGATAGTAATTGCAGGTCCTAAAATATTTTGCGGATTTCCTGGTGAAAGAATCACATAAGGTGATTTAATAAAAAAGGCTGCAAAAATTAGAGTAGCTACGACTAACTTAGTTGGACCTGGAATCTTTGCTGGAACGGGAAGAAGTGATTTCATTTTAGTTACTTTTTATGCCGAAATGTATTTTGAAAATTCTTGAACTTATTAACTGATCTACTGGTTTGATTATCAAACTTAGACTTGTACTTACTTAGCCAGACTCCATACAAAATCGCGCAAAAAACTGCCCCAATGGGGATAACCCACCAGACCAATGCTGAGAGTGGGGCTGAATTCATAGGAATATCATATTGAAAGGGGAAGAAATTGGATGGCAGAATTGTTATAGATAATCAGATATCTTTAATGGCACCAACAATAAAGGAGTAGTAAATGAGTTTTGGTTTTTTGCCAGGCGATGGGCAACCTGACTTTGAGGCGCTGCTGAAACAATTCTCAGAAATGGGCATTGACTCTGAAACTATTTCCGATGCCAAATCATTTATTGAAAATATGCAATCTAGTAGCACAACTGCCAATCAGAATTTAATAACCCACTCAGTTCTGCGTGATATCGCTAGGAAAATTATTGCCACCAAAGGTGACTTACCAATTGGCGTATCAGATCAAGATCAGCTCGCCCAATCCTTGGCTATTGCTAATACCTGGCTAGATACTGAAATACTCTTTCCGGCTTCAACCTTGCCAGCAAATAGCGCTTGGTCAAAAGGCACCTGGCTAGATGAATCATTATCTAGTTGGCAGTCGCTAATAGAGCCGCTAGCAACTGGAATGGCTGATGCCCTGGCAAAAGTAGTAACAAACCCAGATACCTCACTTCCTGTTGAATTAGCCGGAGTATCTGATCACTCCCCAGAGCAACAAGAGGCGATGAAGCAGATGGTGGCTAAATTACTAAGAAGCTTTATGGGCACCTTGATAGCAAATCAACTTGGGCAAGGAGTTGGGCTGCTAGCCAACTCAATAACTAGCGCTAACGATGTTGCAATCCCACTACTTAAGCCAGAAAGTGGTCCACATTTAATTCCACAAAATATTCAAGAGTGGTCAGATGGCTTGGGAATTGAAAAAACTGAAGTCAATCTGTATTTAGCACTGCGTGAGGTAGCGGCTAGTCGTTTATTTGCAAAAAATACCTGGCTTCATACCTACTTAAGAGATGCAATAACAACATATGGCAAGGGAATAACTATTGATGTCGATTCCATTACCCGCCAAGCTGAAGAAGCAATGTCCTCTGGGCAAATTGATATAAATAATCCGCAATCAATTAACATCGCCTTAAACTCTGGCTTATTTACGCCACAACAAACCCCGGCCCAGGAGTTGGCTTTAACTAAATTAGAGATGGCATTGGCTTTAATTGAGGGTTGGATTGATCATGTTGTCTCTGCAGTAGCAAGTGAGCGGATTCCAAGCTTTAATGCATTAATCGAAAATTCCCGACGTAGAAGAGCAACAAACTCACCAATGCAACAATTGTTTGCAAGCTTGCTTGGATTAGAGGTTTCCCCAAGAAAAATGCGAGAGGCATCAGCTTTTTGGAATGAGGTAAAAAATTTGCGGGGCGCAGATGGCCGAGATAAATGTTGGGAAGATCCAGCATTTTTACCAATGCCTAAAGATTTAGCAGATGTAAAAGCATTTTTAGATAGCGTTACAGTTCCAGATGATCTTTCTGGCCTTATCTAAAACAATCAATTAAAAAGCGAAGCCCCCGGCCGCACATTTCGTATCTGCCTTCCCCTTGCAGATATGAAACGGTTATCCGGGGACTTCGTAGCGCTAACTTAGGTTAATAAATGATGAGAATCAACTTGATATGACCGTTTATGAAGTATTTTTTTAAATATTTTTTGTGATTTTTCTGCTTTTCCCACCCTATTAAATTTCATCTTAAGATCATCGGTATGCCTAAACCGCTGCATGGCATCAGAGCGCGTAATATTTCATCATCTCTGTGGATTAACCTGTGGAGATATGCCTAATTATGGTGGATAAAAAGAGGTAATGGTGGATAACTTTGAGCAACAAATCCTCTTTGGTGATTTGCTGCCACCAATTGCTCAAATATCTAAACGTAGAAAGAAGAATGAATCTGTTCTGCCAGAGGGCTTGCCAGAGTTTAAGGTAATACGAAACCAGCGAAGGCGCCGGAGCATGAGTGCCTATCGGCATGCTGGGGTTATTGAGATCCATATTCCAGCCAAGATGAGTAGGCGCCAGGAGCTTGAGGTAATTCCAGAGATGATTGCCATGGTTTTGCGCAGAGAGGCAAAGGAGCGCAAAAGTGATGAGCAGTTACTAGAAATTGGAATTCAATTGCTAAAGAAGTATCTGCCAGATTTTACGGCGACTCCAGCAAGTATTAATTGGCGCAATATGAATGAAAGATGGGGTTCTTGCACCACAGTTGATCGAACTATCAGAATTTCTGATCGTTTAATTGGTGCGCCAAGTTTTGTATTAAATTACATTATTTTTCATGAGCTAATTCATCTACAGATTCCAGGCCATGATGATGTTTTTAAAAGTTATTTAAACCGGTATGAGGATCTGGCAAGAGCTGAGGCGTTTCTAGAAGGGTTTGAAATTGGTTGCCAATTTGGTGGATCTGGCGTGATGTCGGCAATAAATATCTAGTTTTACCCTATTTTTTCACTTTCTTTATTAATATTTAGGATTTTACGCGTGGAAAACCCATGCTGAGCGTGGTGTGGAGGGTATGGTTTTGCTATTCGTACTCTCACGCAGGACTGCCCTGTGTGCTCCCAAGAGTGCGGCAGATGGAGGAAGAAAATGGCTGAAGAGTACAAAGGCGAGGCTTACTGCGTTAAGTGTAAAGAAAAGCGCTCCTTTGAAGGACATGTAAAGGTCTCTGATTCTGGTCGCCGCATGGCACAAGGAATTTGCCCAGTTTGTGGCACAAAGGTAAATCGTATTCTTGGTAAGGCGTAAGTAAGAGTAAACAAAATGTAAAGCGGGGATTGGTAACTTACCAATCCCCGCTTTTTTGTTAACCCTTTCTAGTTAACAGTTGTTTTTAAAATTAGCTAGCAACTGCAATCTTTGCTGGCCGGCCTGGTAGTCGCTTGCTTTGAATTACTTGACCTTCATCAAATAACTCTCCGCCCCAGACGCCACATGGCTCAGCTCTTGATAGTGCACCCTCTAAGCACCTTGCCTTCATTGGGCAACTGCCGCAGAGCGCCTTAGCTTGGGCAACTACCTCTGCACTCTCACTGAAGAAGAGTTCGGGATCGGCCGAATGGCAGGGTAGGGCTAGTGGCTGCACACTTTGCTTAATCTCAGGTAGAAAAGGATTATCAGCGCGCTTGTACTCACCCTTGGCCTTTGAGCTCTTAGCAAATGTTGAATTTGCAGTTGAGTTTGTGGTGTAGTCGGTATAGGAGATTACTGGCGCATCGTCATATGCCCAGGTGATATCTCCTAATCCAATTTTTGCAGTTGGGCCTTCTGCCCAACCTGGGATTAGTAGTTCGCTGAAGAGAACGGTCATCGTTCTCACCTTTCCTTTCGTTATCTTGCATTGGTTTTAGTACTTGCCTATTGGCTTTTATTGTTTTGGAGAAAAGAAAAAGGGCCCCGAATCATTAGATTCGCGGGCCCCTTGGCTTCTATTTCGACTTTAGCCGATATAGCTCCT
>WLMP01000064.1 GCA_009700155.1 Actinomycetota bacterium | reverse complement strand
CTGCCCAAGCTCAGATTTCACCGATGGCTATTGCCGGCGGTAGTGGCTCTTATTTTTGGGACTTCACTGGTAAGAAGTACTTAGATTTTTCTTGTCAATTAGTTTTTACAAATATTGGCCATCAACATCCAAAGGTTATTGCTGCCATAAAACAGCAAGCAGATGTGCTTACAACAATCGCTCCTCAACATGCTAATGAAGCTAGAAACGAGGCTGCTAAAAGTATTTTAAGTTTAGTTGAGGATAAGTTTAAGAAGATTTTCTTTACAAATGCTGGCGCTGATGGCGTAGAGAATGCAATTAGGATGGCACGCCTTCACACCAATAAACATAAAGTTCTATCAACTTATCGCTCTTACCATGGCAATACCGGCTCTGCCATAAATGCAACTGGAGATCCAAGAAGATTTCCAAATGAATTTGGCTACGGTCATGTGCACTTCTGGGGACCATACTTATATCGATCAGCTTTTTGGGCAACCACTGAAGAACAAGAATGTGAACGTGCACTAGAGCATTTAGAACAAACAATTATTTTTGAAGGCCCAAAAACAATTGCAGCAATTCTTTTAGAAAGTGTTCCTGGAACTGCTGGAGTATTAGTACCGCCAAAAGGTTACCTTGATGGCGTCAGAAAACTATGTGATAAATATGAAATTATCTGGATTGCCGATGAAGTTATGTCTGGTTTTGGCAGAACCGGAAAATGGTTTGGCTATCAGCACTCAAACTCAGTTCCTGACTTAATTGTTTTTGCAAAGGGAGTAACTTCTGGATATGTGCCACTTGGCGGAATTGTGATTTCAGATCAAATTTCAAAGACTT
Organism: Actinomycetota bacterium; assembly: GCA_009700155.1. Classification (GTDB taxonomy): domain Bacteria; phylum Actinomycetota; class Actinomycetes; order Nanopelagicales; family Nanopelagicaceae; genus Nanopelagicus. Next base: position 4,612 of record WLMP01000064.1, on the reverse strand, counting down.
TTGATGAAAGGGTTTTCCCTGGTGGTTTAACTTACTCTGGTCATCCATTAGCTTGCGCTACCGCAGTAGCAACTATTGAATGTATGAAGAGTGAAAAAATGGTTGAAAATGCTGCCAATATTGGTGAAAAGATTCTTGGTCCAGGACTTAGAGAATTAGCTAATAAACATAAAGTTATTGGGGATATTCGCGGAGCTGGAGTTTTTTGGGGAATTGATATGGTGATTGATCGTTCAACACGTGAGCCACTTGCTCCGTATGGATCATCTAGTCCAAAAATGAACGAAATAGTTGCTACTTGTAAGAAAAATGGTTTGATGCCGTTTAATAATTTTAATCGTATCCATATGGTCCCACCTTGCAATGTTTCTTCAGAAGAAGCTCTAGAAGGTATCAAACTGTTATCAAATTCATTAACTGAAATTGGATTTTAGGTAGCTTAATGGGAGTGCTTGTTGTTGGAAGTTTGAATATAGATATCGTCACCTATTTAGACCAAATGCCACTACCCGGCCAGACAGTTGCAGGAAACCGGCTGGAGTTTTTTCCTGGAGGTAAAGGTTTAAATCAAGCTGTGGCAGCTGCTCGTGCTGGTGGTCAAGTTGCCATGGTAGGGGTACTAGGAAATGATGTTAATTCAAAGATATTAAAAGATGTTCTAGTGCATGAAAAAATAAATCATAATAATGTGCATGAAATACCAGGAGTTTGCGGAACAGCAATAATTGAAGTAGATAAAGATGGTCAAAATAGAATAATTGTCATACCTGGAACAAACTCTCAACTCAAATCTAGTTTTGTTACACCTGAAATTCTTAACAATGTAAGTACAAATAAAATATTGCTAGCTCAATTAGAATGCCCAATCTCAGAGCTGATTGGTATTTTTGGCCGAGCAAAAGAGAGTGGTTTCTTTAATATTTTAAATCCAGCTCCAGCATATGAACTTTCTGCTGAATTCCTTAGCTTGGTTGATTTATTAGTACCAAATCAGTTTGAAGCAGAGTTTTTAACTAATATAAAAGTTGTTAATTCAGAAACGGCGTTTGAAGCAGGAGAAAAGTTAATTGAATTAGGTGTTAAATCTGTACTAATTACGATGGCCGAGCAGGGTTGCGCTTTAATCTCAAAGGATGAGAAAAAAGTATTTGAAGCATTTAAAACAAATCCAATCGATACCACTGCTGCTGGTGATGCTTTTTGTGGCTCCCTTGCTGTTGCCTTGAGTGAAGGTCTTGATCTTGAATCAGCAATCCGCTTCGCCTCAGCTTCAGGAGCACTAGCCGTGAAAACACCTGGGGCAATACCTTCCTTACCAACGCGTGAACAGATATCCTTACTAACTAAATCTTAAGAGGAAAAATAATGTTAAATAATGGTGTAATTAACGGGCAGTTAGCCTCTGTCCTTGCGCGGTTTAGACACGTAAACACAATTGCAATTGTTGATGGTCCTTTTCCAAGTTATCCAGATGTTGAAACAGTTGATCTTGCGCTAATTATGGGTGTGCCTACAGTTCCAAATGTATTAGATGCTATTTTGCCACTCTTAGATATTACTGGACTGTATTTAGCTAATGAATTTAGTGAAAAAGTTGATGCAAAAATAGTTAGTGAATATAAAAGTCATTACAGCAAAATCCCGATAACACTTATTCCACATGAAGAATTTAAATTAAAAGTTAAGCAAACACTTGCCATCATACATACTGGTGACTCTGTTCCTTATAGCAGTGTAATTTTAAGGTCGGGTTGATCCTAATGTTACGTATTGGAATTGTAGGAACTGGAGTAATGGGAGCTGGCCATGCCCGGTTTATTAGAGATTCAGTAGATGGCGCAGAAGTGAGCGCTTTATTTGATATTGATCAGAACAAAGTGAATCAGCTAGCTGATGAATTAAAGACAGTTACTTTGAGAACTTCCAACGTTGAAGACTTAATGAATAGCAATGAGGTTGATGCAATCATTATTGCCTCCCCAGATAATTTTCATGTTCAACATCTAAGGCTGGCAATTTTGTCTAAAAAACCAACGCTTTGCGAAAAGCCATTAGCTACTAATTTAGATGAGGCCCGCGCTGTTGCCAGTGAGATAAAAGAGTATGAAAAAGCATGCGGAAAAAGAATGATTCATTTTGGTTTTATGCGTCGATTTGATGATGCGTACCGTAAAGCTCGAGATTTAATTAATTCAGGAAATTATGGATCACCTCTATATTGCCGAACCACTGCTCGAAATGTCTCTTCAACCGGGGTAACAACATCTGGGCTATATACAAATATTGCTGTTCATGATTTCGATATTCTCCGCTGGCTGTTTAAAGATGAGTGGGTATCTGTTACCAGTAATTATCCGAAGAGATCTTCGCTTTCACCGGAAGGCCTAAATGATCCATTAGTGGTAATTGCAAAAATGAAGAATGGCTTAATGATGGTTGCAGATATTTTTGCCTTTAATAATTATGGATATGACGTTAGAACTGAGGTAATTTGCGAAAAAGGTTCAATTGAAATTGGAATCCACGGAGATGTGATTACTAGAAGTAACAGAGTAGCCGGGGTAGGTAAAGGCGGCGAAATGGACGAAAATTGGATTCCAAGATTTAATGATTCATACATAGCAGAGCTTCGAGCTTGGGTTGAAACAATTACTACTGGTAAAGAAAATTCTGATTTAGCTACAGTCGAAGATGCATTAGCTGCAAATGAAGTCTGCGCGTTGGGTGTCGCTTCTATATGATGATTGGCATTGATAATTAATGAGGATAAGTGACAATGCAAATTCAAATTAATTCCCTACAAGAAGCACTTGACCGAATAAATTATTTAAGAGAACAAAATTCGGAAAGAATTATTCTGGGTGTAGTGGGAAAACCTGGTGCAGGAAAATCAACTGTTACCTCATACCTATTAGATAATCTCCCAGAGGATGAGGCTGTATTAGTTCCGATGGATGGGTATCACCTTAGTAACAAGTTGTTACAAAAATTTGATAAAGCTAATAGAAAAGGTGCTAGCGATACTTTTGATGCCCTCGGTTTTTCCCAATTGCTAAAGCGCATAAAAAATGACACAGCCTCGGATATTTATTTCCCGATCTTCCACCGCGAGATAGAGGAGTCAATAGTTGCCGAGGGTGTGGTATTTAGTAACACTAAGTTAGTAATAACTGAAGGTAACTACTTATTACTAGATAGTGATGGCTGGCAGGATGTTGCTGGCCAGTTAACAGAATCTTGGTACATTCAAGTAGATGATGATATTCGCTGGGAAAGATTAATGGCACGCAGCATGAAGTATGGCCGTGACCCAGAAACAGCTTATCGATGGACGCATGGATCTGATGAAAACAATGCAAAAAAAGTTGAAACTACTAAAAATAGAGCAAATGTAATTTTATCGTATAAGTAGTTTTAGTACTTAATGTAATCAAATCATAGATAAATGTAGATAATTTACTTTGATTATTAAATTATCCACATTAGTAAAATACTTACAAATAAGCCAAAGATCTCACTATTGTTAGAAAAAAACAATTCTTTGGAGATAAATGAAACTTTATCAATATATTTTAGAAAAGCATCTTCTAATTTCAAATAAAATATTTGATTTATATAAAGGAAAAAGCAGAGGCGATGTACCTGGGTGGGTTTTAGTTGTTCTTATGACCACTGCATTAGTCACAGGCATTTGGTCAATAGCTGCGCCCAAACTAACCACAATATTGCGCAACTCTTTGGATGCAATGGGCGGTATCAGATAGTTGCGCAACTACATTAACCAAAAAAATCGGGGATCAGTTGAATCCTTCATTACGCTGATCCCACAGATTTTTGTATTTTTACTCATGTTTCAATTACTACATATGCAATTTAGTATGGTCAAAGATTCACATATCTTGCAAGGTGAAGTTTCTAAAGATGCGATATCTGGGGGTAGCAGCCAGTACTCAAGATATCCACTAGTAGGTGGTGGCTCAGTCTTAGTACGAGATAAAACTACTCAGGGAGAAAAATTCATCGACTTTGGTACACCTTCAGAAAGAAAGATTTCTGCTATCGCAGTAGATGAAGATGAGAGTAACTAGAGTTATATTTAAAAAAAGCTCCGGGTCAGCAATAGCAGAGTTTTTAATCTTTACACTGCCATTTTTTACTGCATTTTTGATAATACTTACTCATGTTCAATATAAAGCAATGACAATTATTGAGAGTAATAATTTAGCTAGACAAGCAGTTAGAGCATTTGTTACTAGCCCAAATGATAATCTTGCACTTACCCGAGCAAATCAAGTAATTGATATCTATAGATCAACACTTTCATCATCAGCGAAAGCCTCAAGACCAATTAGTTTAGAGATCACTTGTCAAAGAAACCCATGCTTTTCTCCAGGTAATAGAGTTACTGCCACGATAAAGGTAGGAGACAGTCAAAAAGCTAGTGCCTCAGAGTTTGTGGATTTATGGCGATAACTAATATATGTAATAAAAAAAGTCGTGGATCTCTAATTCCACTATCACTCGGGTTCTTCTTGATTTCAATGTGCTTACTTTTTGTTTCAATTAATATTTCCTCAGCATATTCGGTAAAAAAAGAGCTTACTAATATTGG
>WLMP01000063.1 GCA_009700155.1 Actinomycetota bacterium | reverse complement strand
TGAAAGGTTCGTGCGGCCACATTTGGCACACCTAATACTCGCAATCGTGCTCGCATCTCTCCTGCTGCACGAGCAGTAAAAGTTAAAGCTAACACCTTGGTTGGATCGGTAACTGAAGAGTTAATCGCATAGGCAATTCGATTAGTTATCACACGGGTTTTACCAGTACCAGCTCCTGCAATTACACAAACTGGTCCTCTAATTGCGGTAACAACTGCAAGCTGCTCTGGATCTAATCCAGTTAATATCTGATCTTTATCTACCGCCATGACTCATTACCTTTTAAATCTGACTCAGCCCCATCGCCATACCAAGATTTGATCATTTGGCGAGCAACACTAATTTCTAATGGCAAAATCAAAGAATTATCAATTATGGCGGATTTCATTTCAGCTCTTGAAAACCATCGAATCTCTTCTATCTCATCCCCATCAGGTCTTGCAAGATCTGGAGTGTTAGTAATAGCTTCAAATGCAATCATCAGTGAGGCTGGAAATGGCCAAGGCTGAGATCCTAAATAATTTATATCGGTTAATTCAACTCCCGCCTCTTCTAAAACCTCTCTAGTAACGCAATGTTCAAATGATTCGCCAGGTTCAACAAAGCCAGCAAATGTAGAGAATCTATTTTTTGGCCAAACTTTTTGCCGTCCTAATAAAATACGATCCTTATCATCTTTAACTAAAACAATTATCGCCCCATCCGTTCTTGGATAGTGCTCGCTATTATCAACTAAACATTTCCTGATTGAGCCACCAGAGGCTGCCACAGTTTTACCACCACATTGTGAGCACATTGGATGTTTTTGATGCCAATTAGCTAAGCCTTGCGCGTGGACTGCTAACCCAATATCTCTTGATGGTAGAAAGGCGCCAACCTCACGTAATGTTTTTAGTTCTAAGTTTGAGCCCTGTCCAACCGGAAGGTGGCGAACAAAAAAAGTCTTACTATCTTTTACTCCCAAAAAATAATCGGTTTCAGGTTGATACAAACCAAGGTCAATACCTTTATGAAAATTTAACTGCTCAGCATTTGTTGAAAATCTTTCATTTGTAAAAACTAAAACCTCAGCAGTTGGCCATGCTGACTTTAGGAAAGCCTCATCGGTGCGCAGATGGGCAGATCGATCCACCTCAGCAGCTGCTAACGGAAGTTTTAGTGGTTTCTTTGACGCCATCACGTGCCGACCCTACTAGCCTGTCGTCATGGTTGTCGCCCCCGCTCATTGCCTGCGAGTGATCTCATGGAATCTATTACATGGTCAAGCAATCCCACCTGTGCCAAACCAGGAGTGGACTCAAACATTAATCTCTGCGACTACTCAGATGGCCGCAAATTACCAACCAGATTTCATATCAATTCAAGAGGTTGATTATTTACAACCTAGATCAAATAATATAAATCAAACCAAAGTAATAGCTGAAAATTCTGGACTTAAGTATTGGGCTTATCTTCCTGCAATATTTGGTACTCCTGGTGAAAGCTGGAAAAAAGTTAAAAACTTAGAACAATCCATTATTACTGAGAATAGTGATATTCCAGAGTCGAAAAGTTATGGGATTGGAATAGCAACAAATCAAAAAATTGTAAAACTAAGTGTTAAAAAATTAGGTAGGTCAATAATTGGCATGCCACTGCTAATTCCAAAAGATAATGGCAAAGGAGCAAGATTCATTTACGTTAAGGATGAACCCAGAGTTGCATTAGTAGCGCAGTTAGAAAATGGTCTAACGATTGCCACCACTCACCTATCTTTTGTTCCTGGAGTTAACATCTTCCAATTAAACCGGCTTAGCTCATTTTTAAAAAAACTGCCTGGTGAAAAGATTTTAACTGGAGATCTAAATCTACCGGCGAATATCCCATCTAAGTTAAGTGGTTTTAAATCCCTGGCCAAAATTCCAACATACCCAAGCTGGGGTGAGAAAATTCAGTTTGATTACATTATGGCTAGAAGTAGCTCGGTAAAATCTGGTCAGATTTCTGCTACTTTAATTGAGAATAACTCAAAGCTTAATATCTCTGATCATTCTCCAATTGGAGTTGAAATCAGATTTCAATAGGAACTTTTGAAATTAATGATTTCAAATCTGATTCATCTAAAATATCAGCAGGTCTTACGGTTTGATTATCAGATACATAATGAAATGCTGCGCTTACATTTGTGACAGGCACTGACTTTAATTTTGCGTAAGCTAATCTATACATAGCAAGTTGAATAGCAGCATTTTCTAAGTCAGCCCCATCTTTAACTTTGCCAGTCTTCCAATCTATAACCTCATACTGATCAGGTCCGGTTTTATAAACAGCATCAATTCTGCCTCTAATTAAAGTTTGATCAATCATGGTCTCAAAGCCAACCTCGATATCAATTGGGGCCTTTAGCGCCCAATCACTAGCTAGCCAGGCAGTTTGTAGCTTTTCAAGTGGCGCATCATTTTCTTTCTCAAGTTTTGTTGAACTTTGATTAAACAAATCATCCATTGAGATTAATGCTGGGTGCTTAAAATGATTCTCAAGCCATAAGTGGAACTCAGTTCCTTGGCGCGCATACTTATCGATATGGTTTGGCATAGGACGTCGAATTCTTATTGCTAACTCCTCTGGCTCTTTAGCTAGATAAAGAAGAGTAGATACTGATAGTCGATTAGGTAGTGTGACCGTTAGATAATCTGACTTATTCTTTATTTCATTAATAATCGCCTGCATATCTAATAAAATAGATCTTTCTTCATCACTACTTGCTTTTACTAAAGCTGACTTAACATCTAACTCCTTAGATTGATTAGTTAAATCTGCAATCTTGCGGATTTTTTCTACCTGCGAACTTTGTTTTGGCCAAATACCTAGTATTGGATTTTCTTTTAGTGGATTAATACCAATTGGAATTGGAGTATGGTTTAATAGTAATCCACCTGTTATTTCTTTTATAGCTCCTGCGAAGATTTCAAATAAAGTACTAGGAGCAACTGGCTTATCACCATTTCTAAAATGTGAAGTAGTGCAGATCAATCCCTGTTTTGCTCGGGTTATTGCTACATAAGCTAATCGCATCTCTTCTAAATGTTTACGAGATTTCCATTGATCAGAAAATCTATCTAGTCCTGCCTTTAATGATTTATTATCTGAAAAATTCTCAAATGAAATACTTGGTAGTTGGTCAAAATCACCACGCATACTGACTGGAATCGATCCAGCATTTGATATCCAGTTATCAGATTTTTTGCCAACACTTGGAAAACTTTTCGCAGCTAGACCTGGAATTGCTACATAATCCCACTCTGCACCCTTTGCAGCATGAATAGTTAAAATCTGGACAGCATCACTTCTAACATCTACCTCTGCAGGTTTTAAGCCACCCTCTGCCTCTTCTGCAATTTTTAGCCATTGCAAAAAGCCAATTAGGCTGCCACCATTTTTTTGAAATCTTGCTGCTTCATCTAAGAATCGATCTAGATTTTTTCTACCGCTTTGCCAACCATCTCTAACTAAGACTTCACTATCTAGATTAAGAAATTGCTCTACCTCAATAATTGCATCAGTTATTGAGCCATTTAAGCCTCGCCTTAATGATCTAAGTGAGAGTGCAAACTTTCGTAACCGATCAAGACCATCTTGAGTAAAGGTCGGTGTTGCGCTGTATTTTTCTATTTCACTTTGCTTAAGAATCAAGAGTTGTTCTAATGACTCAATTATTGAGCCAGCGGCAAACTCATCTGCAGTTGCCACCACTTCAATATTTTCTTCAAGTGCTTGCTTTAATTGCTTGGATCTTGAGTAATCATTTGATTTAGCAAATGATTTGGTAAAGGCTCCAAGCGCCATTAAATCTCTTGCTCCAAGTGCAAGGTGTGGCCCAGTAAGCAGACGCATTAAAGCTGTACCAGAATCTGGCATAGTAAGTGTTCGCAGAAGTGCAATTATGTCGGCCACCTCTGCTGTGTGAATTAACCCGCCTACTCCAGGTATATCAGTTGGAATATCTAATTCGGTAAATGCACTTTGAATTAAATCAATTTGCGATCTATTGCGTACTAAAACTGCAAAGGTACTTTTCTCATTATTGGATTGATCTGCTCGTTTTTTATCAAACCAGTACTTTGCAAAGTATTCGGCAATCGCTTTACCCTCTTGAGCCGCAGTTTCATACACCCCACACAAAACCTCACCGGTTTTAGCATTTGGCCTAACATCTAATTTTTCCGCATTACTATTTGTAGAGATGGTATCGATCATTAAATTAGCTAGATTCAGTATTGCTTCATCATTTCGCCAGGTTGTTAACAATGTATATCTAGTAGCTTTGCTATTAAAAGATTGAGAGAAAGTATCTAAGGTTTCAGAACTAGCACTTCTCCAACCATAAATTGCTTGGTTTGGATCACCAACAGCGGTTACTGGATGATTATTTCCAAATAAATTAGACAAAAACTTTATTTGATTAAAAGAAGTATCTTGATACTCATCTAGTAAAACGACTTTGAATTTATTTCGCTCTAAGATACCAATATCATCATTATGTTTTTCCTTACTTTCTTCAACTAAATTAGCGGCAATTGACATATGATCATTGAAGGTAAGTAAGCCATTAACCTTTCTGCGCTCATCAAAAGCTGCAACAATAGGCAGGATTGCAAGTCTTTGAGTTAGTTCCTTTTTAAACTCTAAAACTGCAACTGTTTGCCGGTCACTAAATGCAGAAAGTTGATTTAACAATCTATTTGTATATTCAATGATCTCTTGCGCACTTCTATCATTTTCTGCCAATTGAGTAGATAAATCCATCACCTGTGCGACTACAGATTTTGGCGATCCGTTGATCGGTAAATCACCGCCAGTAAATCTACTAACCTCTTCAAAAGCTATTTGCCAAGCTGCGGCCTGGCCAATTGGATCTGAGTCAGCATCTATTCCAATTCTGATTGCATGATCTGCTAAAACTTTTCCGGCATATGAGTGATAGGTTGAAATAGTTAACTCAGATTCATCAAGATGATCGGGTAGTAATTTTGCACTCTTTAACTGTCGCAACCGATGCTTAATTCGCTTAGAAAGCTCACCTGCAGATTTTCTAGTAAAGGTTAAGCCAAGTAATTGGTCAGGTGTGATTACTGAGTTTGCAACTAAATACAAAACTCGCTGGCTCATAGTTTCAGTCTTGCCAGATCCAGCACCAGCGATTACTACTGCAGGTGCAAGTGGTGACTCAATAATAGGGATCTGCTCTTTTGTTGGCACTCTAAATGTTGGATCGACCTCTTTAATTCGATTAGCAATGTCAAGAGCTGAATACTTAATACTCATTTACCAATCACCGCCTGACCTTGCGGTTGGATTGGACAAGATGCTTTAACGCCACAACTTCGACAGCGGTCATTTATCTTTGCTATAAAAGTTTTATCACTCATAGCTTGCGAAATATTAATCAACTCTTTTGTTACCGCATCTGCATCAACTTTTTCTTGCGGCCTAGATGCTGCATCCTTTGCCTTAGCATCTCCTATGAAAATTAACTCAGC
>WLMP01000062.1 GCA_009700155.1 Actinomycetota bacterium | reverse complement strand
TCATAGTAATTGCATCTACTCAGGAGTACATACGAGCTCGTTCAGGTGGCCTTGGTTTATCTGAGATCGGAATAGTAACTATTGCAGAGCGTCCAGTTCGCGCTTCCTTTGTTTTTATTTTACTAATTTTAGCTCTTTTAGATTTTGAATTTAGTAACTTATTTGTTTACCTATGGCTAGTTTTTCAGATCGCTAGCTTTGCGATGTTAATCAAGCACGTAAGAGCAAGGCTAAGTTAAGCTTTTCCTATTGCATTTGCAACAATTTCTGCGCTAATACCAACTAATGGAAGTCCACCACCTGGATGAGCAGATCCACCAACGCAAAACAATCCCTTTGTTTTAGATCTATTCCTTGCTCTTAAGAAAGCAGATTTTGCCGAATTACTTGATGTACCGTATATAGACCCACCTGGAGCCATTGCATAACTTTCTAAATCAGCAGGAGTTCTGAATTTAAGAAAATCTAACCTTGAAGAGACATTTAAACCCAAGTTATCTAATTTTGTCATAATTTTCTTAGCGTAATCCTCACCCCCTTGAGTCCAATCCCAGCCTATTCCTGGTTCATGTCGAGGGGCATTTACGAGAACAAACCATGATTCTTTATTCTCTCCAATTACCATGCTCTTATCTTTTGGTGCGCATATATAAATAGTCGGGTCACTTACTGGTATCTTTTTATTAAATATTTCTTCAAACTCATTATCATAATTTTCAGGAAAGAAAACATTATGGTGATTTAGTCTCACACTTTCACCTTTAGAATTATCTAATCCTAGAAGAAGTGAAAAGCCAGATAATGATTTTGTAGCTTTCTTAAGTTTTCTTCTTTCATTATTAGCAGATCTAACATTTTTAGAAATTAATTTATTATAAACATACTCCGCATCAGCATTCGCTACAACTAGATCAGAACTTATGAATCGATTATCTTCCAGGAGTATGCCATCGACTTTATTGCTTTTTACCGATATTTCACGAACTCGAGTATTGAACTCAAATTTCACACCGAGTTCTTCACACCTATTTTGCAAGGCAACCGATAGTTGCCCAATGCCACCTTTAATGTGCCAAGCACCAAATGTGCTCTCAACAAATGCAATTGTTAAAAGAACCGCTGGCGCACTTCGTGGATCACTACCGGTGTATGTTGCATACCGATCAACAATCATTCGTAAGTGTGGGTCAAGATTTAACTGATTACTTAGTGTGCGCAAAGAAGTAAAAGGTGCTATTTCGCGCAGCTGAGTTACAATATTCCTCTTCTTGAGTAATGGCCAAAAAGAGTTGAGTTCTGACTCAACAAATTGCTCTCTTGAAACATCCCACATCCGCTCTGCTCGCTCAATTATCTGCTGCCAACCACTACCTGCGTCATCACCTAGAATTTTTTTAATCTCTAAATACGTTGCAGGATTAGATAGATTCGGGAATGTAATTGATTTACCATCAGAAAAATTGTAATTAAATGCTGGATCTACTGGCTCTATGTTGAGAATATGTTCAATTCTCTTACCAGTCTTTAAAAATAGATCTCTATAGACCGCAGGTAAGGTCAATAATGAAGGCCCAGTATCAAATGCATAGTTGCCAAACCATTCAGTTCTGCACTTTCCGCCCGAACGATCACTATATTCATAAACAGTTACTTTATGCCCATTTTTTGCAAGGCGAGCTGCAGCACTCATTCCGCCAATACCAGCTCCAACAACTACGACTTTAGACATTAACTATCGATCTACCTCTCCAGCTAAGAGTTTTAGTTAATTTTCCATACCATGAGTAAAAAATAAGGAAAACTAGTAAAGATATTGCTAATGGATGTAATAGTGCAGTGTTTGGTATTCCACCAGTTCTAAGCGAGGAAATAATTCGACTTGCAAAAACTAGGAAAAATGAAAGTAAGGCCAATTCTGATCCATACAAAGTTCCAATAATTGGAATAATGCCAGTTGAAACTAAGAGTGTGATAGCTACAACTGCACCTAGCTTTGAACCAAATGCTTTATGCAATGATTTTTGATAGCCCAAAAATAATTGGCGGTTTGAATCATACATTTTGCACTGTGCAACTTGGCTAGCTTCAGCAACACCGCCTTTGAATCCACTTTTAAGCAATGCTCGAGCAAGCATTAAATCATCTAGTACTTCACCCTTAATTGATTCATGCCCTCCACAAGCTAAATAAGCAGACCTCTTAACAATAAAAAATTGACCATTAGCAATAGCCATTGATTTTATTGAAAATCTCTGACTTATGAATAGCGGAACTGATGCCAACCAAGACCATTGTAAGAGAGGTTGAAATATCCTTTGAACAAGGCCAGAAACTATTTGCTTAGGGTATGGAGATATAAAGTCCCATTTATCCATTTGGCTAATTGCTGATGAGATCGCACAATCATCAAGTCTAACGTCAGCATCAATAAAAACTAAGAATTCGCCTTTACTTTGCTTAACCAGTTGATCACAAGCCCATAACTTACCAATCCAGTTTTGGGGAGTTGGCTGTCCATTGATAACTTTAATAGTAGGTATACCGTTAAGAATTGCTAATGTCTTATCTGTTGATTCGTCATCTAAAACTAATACTTCTAGGCTAGAAATACCTTTCTGGCTCAACACACTATTTATGCAATCTTGGGCATTCTTTTCTTCATTACGCATTGGTATCAGTACCGATACTGATTCAGGAATACTTTTAAATCCATTTTTTACTACTCTAATAGTTAAACTGTTAAGCACAACAAGGAGTAGCGAAGCGCTAGATATTAAAAGTATGAATCTCATTAAATATTTGTGGGAGGCCCAAAACGTAGAACAAAGATATATGGCACCATAAGAAGACCAAATACAAGTCCGCCAGTTAATGCCACTCCTGGAGTACTAAAGAAGAAAATATTTCCAACCACTCCCGAAAATAAAGTCCATCCCAAGAAAAAATTAGGAATCGAGGGTACATCTATTGTGTTTCTTCTATCTTGTCTAAGAACTCTGTTTAGTATTGCCATTAATCCCATGCCAGTTAGTAGCCAACCAAAAGTGTTTGAAAGTGGAATATCTGGCTGTAATGGCACATTAGGACCAGTGAACTCCCAAATCCATCTCTCAGCAGCAACCATCTGAGGATCTAAAAACAAATCCCATGCCATCATTCCTAAACCACCATAAAGGAATACCCAGTTCTTTGTAACTTTTCTAGCTGCGATTAGTACTGGATGAGCAATCATTACCCAAGCAAATGGCACAACTAGTGGCACTCCGTATATCTGATAGCCAAGTGTTCCTGAGTACTCATAGCTACCAAAAGGCCAGCCACTCCTACTACCAACCTGTTCAATTAAAAGTGAATATGAAAAAGTAACAACGAGAAAAGTTAAGGCGTATGTAATTCCATATGCAAAAAAAGCATGTAACAGCATTGCTCCCGCTGCCCAATAAACCGTTGCTATCGTAATTAATCGAAGTGCTTCACCATCTACTAATGGGTATGAAATTTGTAATCCAACGGCAATAGCAGAAATAGCGTAAAGTATGAAAAGCTTCCAAGTAGATAAACCTTTTCTACCGTTTCGCTTTGGATAAAACTGACGCAATGACATGGGTTAATTGTGCCTTATTAATTAAGTTGTCCACGCTCTTGAATTACCGCAAAGCGAGCAAATAGCTCCTCCGAGTACCAATTATTCTCAGCCGTAGCCTTAATTGCCGCAGTATGTGCTGATCCCTTGTAAGCAAATTGTCTTAGTGCAGCGCCATTCTCCCAGATTGAGAAAGTACCTTGTAAGCCGATGGGAGCCTCACCTATACCTATTGCTGCAATTAATCCATCCGAAGTGTGCAAACTCTTAGTCACAGGTGGAACAGCTGACCAAAACATAAAATTCTTGCGCCAAACAATTCTAGCTCTTGTAACGGCAACAACCTTGCCAGTCCAATCACTTTTCAAAATCTCAAATGGTTCTTTGCGAGACCATTTTCCATGAGAGGAAATCGCTTTAAGAATTACCCTATATTCAGCAGTGGAAATTTTTTGCCAACCCTTTATAACTTTTGAAGTATCAAGAGCCTTAGTGCTTTCTTCAGTAACAGTAACAAGTAACCCCCATCTAAGAGCATCAGCATCTTTAGGTGTAAAAGTTTCACCTCTACCAGTACCGAGAAGCTTTATAAAACTAACTCCAGGTACTCTTTTTAGTATTAGCTTATTGATCGCCATAAAAAATAGGGCAAGTGGAATATATCTTCTTCGAATACGCCAAAAGTAAACAACTGTGTTCATAAAATACTTCCTACAGTACTCATTACCTCAGCATAAACCTGATCAGTGCTATCCCACATTGGTGCATGACCTGTGTTTGAAAGTATCAACCACTTTGCATGATCTGGTGCCAACGATCTTTCCTGACAAGTCTTCTCAGGTAAAGTATGGTCGGTATCACCAAAAATAATTGTTATAGGAATATCTTTATTTATCTTCTTATCAAACCTTTTTCCAAGAAGTGCATCCCAGGTTGGGAAGTAACCAAGTGATTTAGCCATAGCATTTGTTGCATCTAAGCAAACTTCGTAATCTAAATCCCTCCACTTAGGAGAAACAGTTTCAAAACCAATTTTCTTAGCCCAAGAATAATTTAGAACAGATGGCGCTAGTTTATTTGCACCCCCTGCTATAACTCTTAGTGCAACCTCGCCGGGATACCTTGATGTAAAGGGTGTTAACCACAGTCCTGCTGGTGCAAGTGCAACAACACTTTTAATATTCTCTTCGTGGTTAGCGGCCATCTCAAGTGCTATCCAGCCTCCGAGGGAATTACCAATCAAGTTAAACTTTTCAATCCCTAAACCTTTAACATTTTTTACAACCAATTTTGCTAGCGAGGTGGGATCCATTGGTTGGTTTAAAGAGAATGGTGAATTGCCATGTCCTGGCAAATCAACTGTGATTACTTGAAAATCATTGACCAAAAGCTTAGTCAGTGGTTTCCATGCAGTTGCAGCAGAGCCTAGCCCATGAATTAGAACTAATGGCTCACCATTCCCATGAGATTCAACTGCCAGTTTCATGGCTATAAGATTACCTTCTAATGATAAATATGAATGCATCTGAGTTTGATGAGAAAATATCTGAGCCCGATGTTATTTTGCTTGATGTAAGAACTGTGCCAGAGTTTAATCAATCCCACGTTCCATCAGCGATAAACCTGGATGTTCTAGAAGATGACTTTATCTCTTTGGTTTCAGAGTTAGATAAGTCAAAAAGTTATGCAATTTATTGTAGGTCTGGAAAAAGATCAGTAGATGCTTGTGAAGTAATGTCAGAGATCGGATTCAAATCTATTTATAACTTAAGCGGTGGAATAATTGAATGGGTCGAAGCCGGTAAAGCTATTACTTCATAACAAAGTAGTCAGTAATTCCTCGACCAATTTTCGAATCTCATCTCTGATAGGCCTAATCGCTGCAACACCCTGACCTGCAGGATCGTTAAGTGGCCAATCTAAGTATCTTTTCCCAGGAAAAAATGGACAGGCATCTCCACACCCCATTGTGATTACAACATCGGATTGTTCAACTGCAGATGTAGTTAGCATCTTTGGAATCTCATTTGAAATATCAATTCCAACTTCAGCTAATGATTCAACAACTGCTG
>WLMP01000061.1 GCA_009700155.1 Actinomycetota bacterium | reverse complement strand
TGCTGAGTTAATGGGCGCGGTTAACTGCGTAGTTTTAAGAGATGGTAAATATATTGGTGAGAACACAGATGGTAAGGGTTTTTTGAAATCATTAAACACTGTGGTTAGCCCGGCCGGTAAAAGTATTGTAATTTTAGGAGCAGGCGGGGCAGCTCGCGCAATAGCAGTTGAGCTTGCATTGGAAAATGCGAGTGAAATTATTATTGTAAATCGTGATGAATCTAGGGCTTTAAGCTTAGTTAACCTACTTAATTCAAAAACTAACTGTAAATCTGAATTTCATCCTTGGGCAAAAGCATATGAAGTCCCTAAACATGTTGATATTTTGGTTAATGCCACCTCTATTGGTATGGCACCTGATTTAGATGCAAAAATAAATATCGAAGTTAGTAGCTTTCGTCCAGAGTTAGTAGTTGCGGATGTAATTGTTAATCCACCTATGACTAATCTATTAAAAGATGCTCAAAAGGCGGGCTGCCAAATAATTGATGGCCTAGGAATGGTGATTAATCAAGCAGTTTTAGGAATTAAGTATTGGACAGGCGAAGAAGTCGACCCCGCAATAATGCGGAATCGACTTCTTGAAGTTCTTTAGTTAACAGGCCCTAAGGTTTGATCTTTAACATCTAGCTTTAAAGCACCAGTCATAACCGCAACCACTTCATTCATAGTGTGGCTCTTAGGCGTAACAACTGCGGCTCGCTTGCCTAGTCTTTGAATATGAATGCGATCTGCTACTTCAAAAACCTGCGGCATATTATGGCTAATCAAAATAATTGATAAACCTCTTTGACGAAGGCTTTGAATTAACTTCAATACCTGTCCTGACTCTTTAACACCAAGAGCTGCAGTTGGTTCATCCAGAATGATTACCTTTTGTCCGAAAGCAGCTGCGCGAGCAACTGAAACTGCTTGGCGCTGACCTCCAGATAAGGTTTCAACTGCTTGGCTAATATTTTGGATAGTACCGATACCCAAAGCAGTAATCTCATCTTTAGCACGCTTGCGCATTCCTGAGTTATCTAACATTCTAAATAAAACCCCAAGTACTCCTTTTTTACGAACCTCACGGCCAAGGAATAGGTTTGCTGCAATATCAAGAGCTGGTGATACCGCTAAAGTCTGATAAACAGTTTCAATGCCAGCATCTCTACTATCTTTCTGACGTTTGAATGTAATTGGGACACCATCTAGCTCCATTGATCCACCATCTGGCATTTCAGCACCAGATAGACACTTAATCATTGTGGATTTACCAGCGCCATTATCGCCAACTACGGCAAGAATTTCACCAGGGAAAAGTTGCAAATCCGCGCCATCAATTGCGATTACGCGACCATAGGTTTTAACCAGACTTTTTGCTTCAAGAACTGGTGCTTTTGATTTACTCATACCCGTGCCTTTCTAATCCATTGATCGATTGAAACAGCGGTGATAATTAATAATCCAACTGCGAATGTCTGGTAGTAAAGATCTACACCAGCTAGCGTAAGTCCATTTCTAAATACACCTACGATAACCGCTCCGATTAGCGAACCAAATATTGCACCGCGACCACCAAACAAGCTGGTGCCGCCGATTACTACCGCAGTGATTGAATCTAGGTTCAAGTTAGTACCAGAGTTAGGGCTGGCAGCTCCAACACGGCCAATAATGATCCAAGATGTAACCGCAAAGATAAATCCTGCGCTGACATAAACGCTCATTAATACTCGCTTTACCTGAATACCAGCTAAGCGGGCAGCTTCAATATCATCACCGACTGCGTAAACATGGCGTCCCCAGGCGGTGTAACGAAGTGCAAATGCCAGTACGCAATACATAACGATTACTAGCAATACGCCGTAGGTAATTCTAAAGTTACTAAATATGGTAATCGGCTCACCTAAGTAGAGGAACATAGGATCTAGCTCTTTATCCATAATGGTTCGACCAGTTGCATAGAACAGAGTCAATGCTGAAAATACGTTAAATGTTCCTAAAGTTACGATAAATGGTGGCAGGTTTACCTTTGTAATTAACCAACCATTGAAAGCACCAGCACCGGTTCCAACTGCAATTCCTAATAGGAATGCTGCCCAGCCTGGCCAGCCATTAACAAATGCTGTTTTTGCCATCACCATTGAGGCAAAGATTGCGATAGCACCGCAAGATAAATCAATACCTGCAGTTAAAATAATAAGAGTTTGACCTGCTGCGATTGCACCAATTACTGCAGTCTGTTGCAGGATCAGGGAAAGGTTATTAGTGGTTAGAAAGTTTTCATTACCAAAGCTAAATACGAAGACTGCAACGATCAATACCGCTGCTGAGCTTAACCAGGGATAGCTGTGCAGTGTTGTTTGCACCTTTTGCTTAGTTGTTGCGCGACCCTTAAATGTTTCTGCTGCATCTATTGCCGAGTCAGTTTTACTCACTATTTTCCCTCTCGATACTTTTTAATAGTTTATTCACAGTAATGCAAATTGTAAATAGTAGGGCGGCTGAATAATTCAGCCGCCCTACTTACTTCTTTACTATTAGTTTTTAACTAATAGATCTGGGATTAACCCCAGGCGTTATCTAGACCGTATTGAACTGACTCTGATGGAACTCCCTCTTGTGGGTCATCAGTAATCAACTTAACACCGGTATCAAAGAAATCTAGACCCTCTGAAGTTTTTGGCGTTGTGCCAGACTTAATAAGGTCATAAATTGCTTGAACGCCAAGGTCTGCCATCAATAATGGGTACTGCTGTGAAGTAGCACCAATGATTCCAGCCTTAACATTCTCAACACCTGCGCGGCCACCGTCAACAGAAACGATAACTACACCCTTTTCTTTTCCTGCAGCCTTAAGCGCAGCATAAGCACCAGCAGCAGCTGGCTCATTTAGAGTGTAAACAAGGTTGATGTTTGGATTCTTTGCAAGTAATTGCTCCATACCTGTACGTCCACCATCTTCGGCGCCAAGTGTTGCAACGTTACCAACGATCTCGTAAGCGCCACCCTTACCGAATGTGTACTTACCTGTCTTTGGTTCATCAGCAAGTCTCTTTGGATCTCCTAGTGGAATTCCCATTCCCTTCAAGAAACCATTGTTACGGCAGTAGTCAGTTGGCACGTTCTTATCGTTGAAGATATCTAGAAGTGCGATAACAGCTTTCTTGCCGCCCATCTTTACAGCTGCCCATTGACCGATTAACTCACCGGCTCTGCAGTTATCTGTTGCAAATGTAATGTCAACGATATCTGCTGGATCAGTTGGTGTATCAAGTGCGATTACATATAGACCAGCTTCGCGAGCCTGTGTAATTGCATTGTAAACTCCACCTGAAATAGGTGTAATCAAAATTCCTGCATCCTTCTTTGAGATTGCGTTTTCAATTGCAGCAATCTGTGCAGCATCATCGTTCTCATCTTTTCCTGCAGCAACGCTAAGTTCAACGCCTAGTTCGGCAGCCTTAGCCTTTGCTCCTGCAGTCATTGCAACGAAGAATGGGTTTGTATCATTCTTTAGAATAAGTGAAACACCTACTCTGTCTCCACCTGCATCATCAGAAGATGAACAAGCAGAAAGTAGTAATGTCGAAGCTCCAAGTACTGCAATTGCAGCAACGGATTTTCTTGTGAAGAATTTCTTCATTTACTATTCCCTCCTATAGGGTAGTGCGGATATTCAGAGGTATTCTTACTTAATATGCCCTGATAGACAACCCAGATTCTCGAATTTGTTATTACGAACCTGTTATATTCGCGCTCAGTTAGGACCCTCGAGTAACAGTTGAGAGTCCCGATTTAAGCCAAATCCTCCGTCTTTAACCTAGCCACTTGGCCTAGTCTAAAAAACCCTACTGATGGGTTTTTCTTAAGAGATTGCATTTAAAAAAATATAAACTTTGTAAAGTAATTAAGCGCCACTACAGTTAATAGTAATTCAGCTTATTAGGGAGAAAATTGAGCATAAGCAGTCAGATTAGGTTAATAAATATGTATACCCAACTTATTCAGATACAAAAGCTGCTTAAATAAAAATTATGATTATTGGAATAGGTTGTATTGCATCTGATCAAATTTTAGTTACAAATGTGAAGTGGAAAGATGAAAAAGGCAAAATCATCCGCCGCGAAAATAGATTTGGTGGCAATGTCAGAAACTCTTTAGTTGCTATATCAGCCCTAGGTATTCAAACTGCATATGTTGGCACAATGAGCGATGAACCTAAATGGCAATCGGCACTAGATGATTTCAAATTAAATGGCGTAAGCATTGAGTTTGTCGATTACGACGCCAAATCTCATCCAGCAGAGGCAACAATTATTATCACCGGTGATGGGGATAGATTCATAGTTTACGACGATGAGCCACTTCACCATATAAAACTTCCAGATAATTCAAAAGTTGAAAAAGCAATTTCGCAAGCCCAATTACTTATGGTCGATGCTGGTATTTGTCCTCCTGGCACCTTAGCGGTAGTAAAAAAATGTATAGAGAACAAAATTCCAGTAGTACTAGATGCCGAACAATTCTTTATTGAAAAATCAATAATTCTTGAAATGATTGATTGTGTTTCAGATCCAGTTTTACCAATTAATTTTGCCAAAAAGGTGACCGGCAAAGAGGAAGTATCAGAGATTATTAATGCGTTATGGAATGACTCCAGAAACGCTGTCGTATTAACGGATGGTGCAAATGGTTGCTACTTTAGAGATGCCACAACACCGGCAATTAGAAAGCTTGGTGCCTATAAGATCACTGCCACTGATACAAATGGCACCGGCGATATTTTCCATGGCGCCTATGCATATGGAATCTTAAATAATATGAACACAATTGAACGGTTAAAATTTGCTAGTGCCGCAGCAGCTTCGGTGGCTGAATTACCACAGGGCTCAATTAGAAAACCAAACTTAGAGCGGATTAAAGAGTTTATCTCAAGCCATAGTGAGCTTGAGATATCAGATATCTAAATTAAAATTCAATTGCATCTATAGAGTTTGAATTATTCTTTAACTCTCGGTGATTTTCTAATACAAAAGGTGAATGCGCTGCCTCACTTTTTATCACATTTGGAATTTTCCAATTAGGAATTTCACCTAATAGCGCCCAAGCAGCTTGCCGCGCAGCACCATCTGCTACTAACTCCATTGGTGGAAATGTCATGACCTGCCTACCAAGAATTGCTGAGGCCACAGGACCAATTCCAGGATTTTTTGCAGCACCGCCAATAATCATTACCCGTTCTATTTTTGCACCACTTGTTTTTAATTGATCAAAAGAATCAACCAGGGAACATAAAATCGCCTCAATTGCAGCTCTAGAAATATTTTCAGCAGTTAAATTACTATTTGTAATTCCAGCTAATAACCCCTTTGCATTTGGACGATTTGGTGTGCGCTCACCTTCAAAATAAGGCAGCATTGTTAATCCTTGCGCACCGGGTTTAGCAGCTAATGCTAAGTTTCCAATTTCATCATGGGTTTTTCCAAGTAACTTTGAAACTACATCTAAGACTCTGGCCGCATTTAAGGTGCAAACTAATGGTAAATAACGCCCAGTTAAATCGGCAAATCCTGCCACTGCTCCAGTTGGATCAGTAGTTGGTGTATCTGAAACAAAAAAAGCCGTACCACTTGTGCCTAAAGAAATTATTAGATCTCCGCTTTTAGCACCCAAAC
>WLMP01000060.1 GCA_009700155.1 Actinomycetota bacterium | reverse complement strand
TTGTAATCAACTGAAACTGTAAAAGCTGTATGTTTTAAATCTTGATTATTTGAAACCATTTGAGGCAAGTCAAGTGTTCTTGCCCTATCAGCAGTTACTGCAACACATACAACACCTGAGGTATGACGAATCATGAATGCAAGTTTGTCCTGAGTAGCAAATTGTGCAGAAAAAACTAGGTCAGCCTCATTTTCACGCTTTTCATCATCAGTAACAATAATCATCTGACCAGCACGATAATCATCTAGGGCTTTTTTAAGTTCATCAGTCATTACTTTGACCACCTTTTGATAATCGCTCGACATACTTTGCCAGAAGATCGACCTCGACATTGACTAGATCTCCTACTTTTTTATCTGCCAAATTAGTTTTCTCTAAAGTCTTAGGAATCAACCAAACTGCTACTGATTGCCCTACGATCTCGCCAATAGTTAATGAAACACCATCTAAACAAATTGATCCCTGAGGAACTACATATTTTAAGAGGTGGTTAGGCAGCTCTATCTGAAATTTAGTCCACTCCATAGATGGTGAAATTTCAGTAATTTTGGCGGCCGCATCAACATGACCTTGGACTAGATGTCCCCCAAAACGATCTGTAAATTTCATAGCTAATTCCAAATTCAATAAATCACCTATCTTTAAACTCGCTAGTGCAGTCAATTCCAAAGTCTTTGTCATAACATCAGCTGTAAACCCTGAATCTGTCACATCTGTTGCAGTTAAGCATGCACCATTTACGCTAATTGAATCACCGATTTTTAAATCACCAATAACGTTATTGCAATTAATCTCTAACTTTGCTGAATCTTTTAGATAAGTTATGTTTTTAACTTTTCCAACTTCTTCAATTAGGCCTGTAAACATTATTGATCCTTAACTAAGATGATTTTTAAGTCAGTATCAACTATTTCCGCACTTTGTACTTTATACATAACTCGATTCTCTAAAGAATTGATACCTAGATCGTTAATGAAACTTTGTCCGCTACCTAGCAAGGATGGCGATAGGTAAATATGCATTTCGTCTATTACGCCAGATTTCATAAGGAAAGTACCTAAAGTCGGACCTGCCTCAACCAAGACTTGATTTACCTCAAGCTTTGCTAGGAAATCTAATAGTACATCTAGATCATGAGTTTGAAGGAAAAAAGTTTGCGCAGATTCATCGTTTAGGTTACTTTCTTGTGGAATTAACCTATTACCCATTACCAATCTCTTAGGCTGCTTTGCATTTACTTCTTTTGTGTTCAATGAGGGGTTGTCGGCTAGCGCTGTTCCAGTTCCAATTAAAATTACATCAGATTGACTTCTTAACTTAGAAACTTGCGCTCTGGAAGATTCGCTAGTTATCCACTTTGAGTTTCCATCTTTGGCAGAAATTTTGCCATCTAAGGTCATGCCAACCTTCCAAATAAAATATGGTCGGTTATTTTTAATTTTATTAAGCCAAAATCTATTTGAATAACTAACTTGATCTTGCAAGACCCCACTTATTACTTCAATATGAGCAGCTCTTAAACGATCTGCTCCTCCTTTTGCTACTAAATTTTGATCTGATACCGCAAAGACCACCGTCTTGATCCCAGAATTAATTATTAGTTCTGAACATGGGGGTGTTTTTCCGTGGTGATTACACGGCTCTAAAGTTGTAATCAATGTCGCGCCCTTTGGAATTTCTCCAATTTTACTTATTGCTTTTGCTTCTGCGTGTAATCCCCCATCATGAAAATCTTGTGAAATTACAGCTCCGGATGAATCAACAATTATTGCGCCAACAATTGGATTTGGGGAAGTCTTTCCTAATCCGCGCAGAGATAACTCATTGGCTTGTGCCATTAATACTGAGTAATCCACTAGATGCCCCCAAATAGATATCGGGGTGCGCAAAAGAAAATGACGTAATGACAGCACGCCACTTACACACATCTTCTCTCATCCGGACTTTAACCGTCGGTCTTGGAGTTTCACCAAGTCCACCGCTAGCTGGATGCAAGCGGGTCGCAGACTTTAACTGCCGGTTCGGAATTACACCGACCCCGAAAATGTAGGATCAGTCTACCAATAGATTTTTGTCATACAAATTGCTAATTGAGCGTAGTTTTTTGTAGTTACTGCTCTATTTCTTTTATTAGTTTAAATTCAGATGAAGACAGTTGGCCTTGTGAGGCATAAAGATCTAATTTTGTTCGAGTATCTTCAATATCTAAATTTCTCATAGTTAGCTGCCCAATTCGATCTTCGGGACCAAAAGCAG
Organism: Actinomycetota bacterium; assembly: GCA_009700155.1. GTDB lineage: Bacteria > Actinomycetota > Actinomycetes > Nanopelagicales > Nanopelagicaceae > Nanopelagicus. The sequence continues at coordinate 3,427 of WLMP01000060.1, read as the reverse complement.
CATCTGAAGTTTTTTCCATTGATAACTTTTCTGGTGAGTATGAAAGGTTGGCACCCTTAGTATTAATAATTGAATAATCATCGCCGCGACGCAATCTAATTGTCACCGATCCAGTAATAGTTGAGGCAACCCAGCTAGTTAATGATTGACGAAGCATTAATGCTTGGGGATCAAACCAGCGACCTTCATATAGAAATCTTCCTAATTTACGCCCTTGCTCGTGGTATGTCGCAATAGTGTCTTCATTATGAATAGCACTAAGCAATCTTTCATAAGCAATAAAGAGCAATGCCATTCCAGGAGCCTCATAGATACCACGGCTTTTTGCTTCAATAATTCTATTCTCAATCTGATCGCTCATGCCAAGTCCATGGCGGCCACCTATTGCATTAACTTCTTTAATCAATACAACTGGATCTTTAATAGTTTTACCATTTACTGAAACTGGTCGGCCTTGTGAAAACTCAATAGTTACATCTTCGCTATCTATTTTTACTGACTGATCCCAAAACTTAACTCCCATAATTGGTTCCACAATTTCGATATGAGAATCTAAATTTTCAAGTGATTTAGCTTCATGTGTTGCGCCCAAGATATTGGCATCAGTGCTATATGCCTTCTCGGTTGAATCGCGATACGGTAAATTATGATCAGCTAACCACTTTGACATCTCTTTTCGGCCGCCTAATTCACTTACAAAATCTTTATCAAGCCAAGGCTTATAAATTTTAAGCTTTGGATTAGCTAATAAGCCATAACGGTAAAAACGTTCAATATCATTTCCTTTATAGGTTGAGCCATCTCCCCAAATCAAAACATCATCAGCAAGCATTGCTCTAACAAGTAAGGTTCCAGTTACTGCTCTGCCAAGTGGAGTGGTATTGAAATAAACCTTGCCAGCAGTTGTTATATGAAATGCCCCGCAAGCAAGAGCTGCTAATCCTTCTTCTACAAGTGCGGCTTTACAATCAACAAGTCGTGCTATTTCTGCACCATACTCTTTGGCGCGATCTGGAATTAATTCGGTATTTGGTTCATCGTATTGACCAAGATCTGCGGTGTAAGTACAAGGCTTAGCACCTTTACTTTTCATCCAGGCTACGGCAACAGATGTATCAAGACCGCCGCTAAAAGCAATGCCAACTTTTTGGCCTACCGGAAGTGAGGATAGAACTTTAGACATGGGTACAGTCTAACCTTTTACGCTAAAACCCCGCTTGGTTTAAGCCATAGAGTGAGGGCCAAATTGCAAAACTAATCGAAACTGGCAGTATTAAAAAGACCACTGGGATTAATAAGGTTATTTCACTCTTACCTGAGCGCTTCATTAAATTGAAGTTGATCTGCTTGTTCAACGCCAGTACTTGATTATTTAGTACATCTAACACCGGAGTACCTCGATGAATTGCGATTTGAATTGAGTTAGTCAATCTGCGAACTTGAGTTGAGCCAGTAGCTGTGGCAAGAAAATCTAGTGTTTGGGTGATACTTCTACCATCTTCATATTTATTCAAACTCTCCCTGATTAGCCTTGGCAATATTCCATCAGATCTTTTTGATACATAACGCATTGCAGACATTGGACTTTCTCCTGAAGAGATCATAATTGAGATCATCTGTAAAATACTGACTAATTCTTCATTAATCTCACTCTGCTTGATCTCAGTTCCAGAAACTTTCCTTATCAATGAATTTAGCCAATCTAGTTGCTTTGCATAATCAGATACTGCTAACGAATTAGCTAATTCTTCAAGTATTAATCTCAAGGAAAAAATTATTGCTGGAGCTATTAGTAATAAAATATAAAAGTTAATTCTGCTCATTATTTACTATCTCTAGCGTGAATAATCTTTTGGCTGTAGGAAGTTTGGCAATCCTTTGCATCCAGATATATGCGATAAATGTTGTTATAACTCCAGAGATTATTATCAGTTGTCCTACAGGTTGCAAGTAAGCATTCCTAGCATTCTCTTGGCTCCTTAAGATTAGAAAAAGCAGCCATGGTGCTAATGCAGCTAAATTAGCTGAGTTCTTGATCCATCCAAACCTAATTTGAATCTCTCCACGCAGAGCTAAGTCAGATGAAACATATTCAGATAACTCGCGTAAGACTTTTATAGTGTTTTTACTACCGAACAATGAAGCAAAATAAAGTGATTCAAAGAGTTGATCTGCAATTGGATCAGAAAATTCACCTTTTAGATAGTTTAATGCTGAATCAAATCTCTCACCTTGTATAACTTTATTTGAGAAAACCAAGAATTGATTGCGTACGCAGAGTGGTCCAACTCTTCCAACAGTTGATAAACTCTCCGAAATTGATGCTCCAGACTGCAGTGAAGATATTATTAAATCAAGTACCTCTGGCCAAGAGTTTGCTTGCTGGGTTTGAATCTTTTTTGCTTTATATGATTTATATGCCAATAGTAATCCTGATATAAGAATAGTATTGATAATTACTACAGTTATAAAGCTCATTAATTAATCAGATTCCGTTTAGATATCAACGACTCTATACTTCCTAAACCTTTGACATGTTTTGTGCCATCCCATTTGAATATTGATTCCAGTTCAATAATCGAGTCCTCGCATCGACCCGTTACTGCAGATACTTCACTAACTCGTCTCTTACCTTTTGTATCGATTGAGCACTGAATCACCAGATCAATACTGATAGCAATTGTCGGAGTTATAAATTTTTGTGCAATATTTTCACCTGCTAATAGTGGTAATAGCTGAAGCTTATTTATGGCACCTCGAACAGAATTAGCATGAAGAGTTGCCATACCAGGTAAGCCAGCATTTAATGCAACAAGTAAATCTAGGGCCTCTGCCTCTCTTACTTCGCCAACAATTATTCGACTCGGCCTCATTCTTAATGATTCTTTAATCAATCTTCGTAGAGAGATCTCACCTTCGCCTTCTATATTTGCAGTTCTAGTTTGTAGTGCAATCCAGTCCGGCAGATTTGGTTTTAGCTCAAAGACTTCTTCTATTGTTATAACGCGCTCCATCGGCGATACCTGACCTAGAAGTGCATTTAGAAAAGTTGTTTTGCCAGCTTGTGTGCCACCACTTACTAAAATATTGAATCCTAAATCAATTGCCTTTTTCATAAACTCAGCCATATCTTCACTTATTGATCCAAGGGCTACTAGCTCCTCAAAATTACTTCCCTTACCTAAGTGTTTACGAATGTTTATTGCCCACTCCGAGGCTGTTACTTCAGGTATTGCTACATGTAGTCGACTTCCATCTGGCAACCTAGCATCTACAAATGGTGTACTGACATCTAGCCTTCTTCCTCCCCAAATCAGAAGTCTTTCAATCAGATCTTGTACAACCTCTTTAGTAAGAATCAAATTTGTTAGCTCACTCTGTCCGCTTCGAGCAACAAATACTTGACTAGGTGAGTTAATCCAAATTT
>WLMP01000006.1 GCA_009700155.1 Actinomycetota bacterium | reverse complement strand
TCATTATTGCTTGATCAGTTATCTATTTGCTTTGTGCTTTTAATTACTGGGGTTGGAACATTAATTCACGTTTATTCAATTTCATATATGTCACATGACTTAGATCGCCGGAGATTCTTTGCATATTTAAATCTATTTATTGCTGCAATGTTACTTCTAGTGCTTGGCGATTCTTATCTAAATCTATATGTTGGTTGGGAAGGGGTAGGACTTGCATCCTACTTACTCATAGGTTTCTGGAATCAGAAACCAGCATATGCAACCGCTACTAAGAAAGCGTTCATTGCAAATAGAGTTGGCGATGTTGGCTTATCACTTGCAATCATGATCGCATTTGCAACATTTGGCGATGTTTCATTTTCTGGAATTAAGGAACAGACTGAAGGTGCTTCAACAACTCAACTTACAGCTATTGGGTTGATGCTGTTATTAGCAGCATGCGGAAAGTCAGCACAATTCCCGCTGCAGTCATGGCTGGGAGATGCAATGGCAGGCCCAACTCCAGTCTCTGCATTAATTCATGCCGCGACAATGGTTACTGCTGGTGTTTATTTAATTACTAGATCGAGTTTTATTTTCGATGCGGCTCCAATAGCGCAGCTAATGGTGTTAATTGTTGGAGCTGTCACCTTATTGTTTGGGGCAATAATTGGAACTGCTAAAGATGATATTAAAAAAGCATTGGCCGCATCAACAATGTCGCAAATTGGCTACATGATTTTAGCTACAGGGCTAGGACCAATTGGATATGCATTTGCAATTATGCATTTACTAACTCACGGATTCTTTAAGGCAAGTATGTTTCTTGGCGCTGGATCAGTAATGCATGGCATGAAAGATGAAGTAAATATGAGAAAGTATGGTGGGATTGGTAAATTCATGCCAATTACAGCCTTAACTTTTGGCTTAGGCTATTTAGCAATTATTGGAGTTCCACCTTTTGCTGGTTTTTATTCCAAGGATAAAATTATTGAAACTGCATTTAATGCCGGTGGAATGAAGGGTATTGCACTCGGTGTTGCAACATTACTTGGTGCTGCAATTACAGCTTTTTATATGACACGTGTTGTAATCCTTACTTTTTTTGGAAACGAAAGATGGGGCCATAAAGATGAGCCGCATGAAAGTCCTGCACTAATGCTTATCCCAATAGCATTATTGTCATTAGGTTCAATTGCATCTGGTTACTTGCTATATCAGGGAAAAAGTCTAGTTAAATGGCTTGAACCTGTAGTAAACCCATTAAAGGTGCATCATGCAGAGGAACTTTTCTCTCACACTGTTGTTTCAATAATGACACTAACTGTGGTTGCAATTGGAGTTTCATTGGCTATCCGAAAGTATCGTGGCGATCAATTAGACGTAGCGCCTGAAAAGGTTTCAATCTTGACCGCTGCAGCCCGCAAAGATCTATTTCAAGATTCGCTTAATGAACGAGCGTTTATGCGTCCTGGTCAATCATTAGTCAAAAAACTACTCCAAATAGATCTGGTTGTAATTGATGGGCTAGTTAAATCTGTAGGAACCGTTTCAATTAGTGCAGGAAATAAATTGCGAACACTGCAAAGCGGATATGTAAGAAGTTACGCTCTAATGATGGTCATCGGCGCCTTGGCTCTAATTACCGCTGTTTGGATAGTGACTGCATGAGCCTATTAACAATAATTGGGATTCTTCCGTTAATTAGTGCTGGCTTGATAGCACTAATTCCAACTAAGAATAGTGAATTGATAAAAAAAGCTGCTTTTATAGCAACATTAATTGTTGCAGCCGCTTCAGTATTTATGGCAATTAGTTTTGATAAAAATTCAGACCAATTACAGTTCATCCAGAAAAATTCTTGGATATCTGCTTTTAATATTAACTTCTCATTAGGTATCGATGGTATTTCTTTGGTATTGATATTACTTTCAACAATATTGGTACCGATAGTTATATTAGCAACTTGGCATGAGTCTGATAACGGACGGTGGAGTTCTAAAGTATTTTATATTTTGTTACTAGTTTTAGAGTCACTAATGATTGGCGTTTTTGCAGCAAATGACTTATTCCTATTTTATGTATTTTTCGAAGCAATGCTTATTCCTGTCTATTTCTTAATTGGTGGTTATGGGACAGGAGAAAAGTCAGCCGCAGCAATAAAGTTCTTGCTTTATAGCTTGTTTGGTGGGCTACTAATGCTGGCCTCAATTATTGGAGTGTATATAATTTCAAGTGACCAAATTGGTGCAACTTTTGACCTTACCCAACTTGCAACTTTAGAAATTGATAACCAAACTGAAAACTTCCTATTCTTAGGTTTCTTTATTGCCTTTGCAATTAAGGCTCCGCTATGGCCATTTCACACTTGGCTACCAGATGCAGCTAAAGCCGCTACACCTGGTACATCAGTACTTTTATTAGGAGTTCTAGATAAAGTTGGAACGTATGGAATGATTCGTTTTTGTATTCAATTATTCCCTGATGCAAGTAAGACTTTTACCCCAGCAATAATTACATTTGCGGTAATTTCAATAATTTATGGTGCATTTATGGCAATTGGGCAGAAAGATATAAAGGGCTTGATTGCATTTACATCTATTTCACACTTTGGATTTATAACTATGGGTATTTTTGCGATGACTACCCAAGGAATGTCAGGTGCAAATCTTTATATGGTAAACCACGGATTCTCCACCGCTGCACTTTTCTTAATTGCTGGCTGGATGATTTCACGCAGAGGGTCTTCAACTATTTCAGATTTCGGTGGTTTACAAAGAGTTACGCCAGTAATGGCATGGTCGTTTTTCATTGCCGGAATGTCCAGCTTAGCTTTGCCAGGCTTATCTAGCTTTGTAAGTGAGTTCTTAGTTCTAGTAGGTACTTACACGCGTTATCCAGTTGCTGCGATAATTGGCACTTTAGGAATTGTGCTTGCAGCACTTTATATTTTAATCCCAGTTCAAAAAGCACTCCACGGTCCAATTACAAGTGGCAATGAGAACCTAAAAGATTTAAATCTAAGAGAAAAAATAGCAATATCACCAGTTGTATTAATAATAGTTTTTATGGGCTTTTACCCAAAACCAGTACTTGATTTGATAAATCCAACTTCTGAAAAGATTGTTGTTAATGCTGGTTTTTCAGATCCAATTGCAAAGGTGGGTAAGTAATGTTAAGTGCACCATCATTAAGTTACATGCTGTTATCGCCTATGTTAATAGTTTTTGGTGCAGCAGTACTGGGTGTTTTGATTGAAGCTTTCATGGGGAAAGCTCACCGAGCTGCTGTTCAACTGACAGTGAGCATTGGTGCACTTTTATTAGCACTATTACAGTTGTGGCAAATTAAAGATATGTCTTCAACAACTGCAGCAGTGAACTCTGTAACCATAGATAAAGCAGGAATCTTTTTTCAGTTTATAATCGTATCTCTAGCCTTAGTGGCTGTTTTGTTAATTGCAGATCAAGATAACTTTGTTGCCCAAGCCTCAGCAGTACCCGGATCGAATGAGGAAAAAATTGCAATCCAGCAAAAGGTCCAGCAAACAGAGATATTTCCACTAGTTTTATTTGCAGTAGGTGGAATGATGCTTTTCACAGTAGCTTCCGATTTGATAACTTTATTTGTTGCCTTAGAAGTTTTTTCATTACCACTCTATCTATTAGCTGGACTTTCAAGACGCAGAAGATTGCTATCCCAGGAGGCTGCACTTAAGTATTTTCTTCTAGGTGCTTACGCATCAGCATTTTTCCTATTTGGTGCTGCATTTGTCTATGGTTACTCAGGCACGGTCTCAATCTCTGGAATTAGTGCTGCAGCGGGAAGTGCAAATGATATTTTCTTATTCATTGGAATTATTTTCATCTCAGTTAGTCTGCTATTTAAAATAAGTGCTGTTCCATTTCATTCATGGACGCCAGATGTTTATCAAGGTGCTCCAACTCCAATTACTGGTTTTATGGCAGCGTGTACAAAGGTTGCTGCCTTTGGGGCGATACTACGAATCTTCTATGTAGGCTTTGCCGACTCTCAAACTCTGTGGCAGCCATTAATTGCAGTAATAGCAGTAATTACGATGATATTTGGATCAGTAGTTGCAATTGCTCAACGTGATGTAAAGAGAATGCTGGCTTACTCTTCAATTGCCCATGCTGGATTCTTACTTCTTGGAGTTGTTTCGTTAAGTAAAGAGGGATTAGCCGCTTCATTATTTTATTTATTTGCATATGGATTTACGACTATTGCCGCATTTGGAATTATTTCACTAGTACGCGATTCCACTGGCGAAGTAAGTGATTTAAACCGATGGGTTGGGCTTGGCAAGAAATCACCACTAGTTGCTGCAGTATTTTCATTTTTACTTCTTAGCTTTGCTGGTATCCCACTAACATCTGGGTTTATCGGAAAGTTTGCAATATTCTCAGCAGCTTATCAATCAGGAAATGTATCTTTAGTAATAGTAGGTGTTTTAGCTAGCGCTATTGCAGCATTCTTCTATATAAGAGTAATAATTATGATTTTCTTTACTGACCCAGTAAATGATTCAGTTTCTGTTGTGATTCCATCAATTCGAAGCCGGATAGCCATATCTTGTGCAACTTTAATCTCATTAGTTCTAGGAGTTTTACCTTCACTTCTCTTAAATGCTGCTAATACTTTTGCAAATTTAATTAAATAATGAACTCAATAGGAATCCCAAATCTAGATAAAACTTTAGAAGCATCACTTATCGCCGATATGGCCAAAGTTGAATCGCTCCTAAGATCACATATTCAAGGTGATTACCCGTTAGTCATAGAGACTTCAAGACACCTTGTAGAGGCGGGCGGTAAAAGACTTAGACCCTTACTTACATTACTTGCTGCTCAATTTGGAGATTCGACAAATTTTGACATCATAAAAGCTGCCGTCTCTTGTGAACTAACCCATCTAGCAACTTTGTATCACGATGATGTTATGGATGATGCGTTATTAAGAAGAGGTGTTACAAGTGCGAATACAAAGTGGGGCAATGCTGTTGCAATTCTAACTGGCGACTATTTATTTTCAAAGGTTTCAGATATGTTGGCAGATATAGGTCCAGAGGCTGTTAAATTACAAGCTAAAACTTTTGAACGTTTAGTAATTGGACAGATTAAAGAAACCCAAGGAGCTACAGAGGGCTTAACACCAATAGAGCATTATTTAAAGGTTGTATCCGATAAGACTGGTTCATTGATTGCAACTAGTGCCAGATTTGGCGCTCTTTTATCTGGCGCAAAACCAGAGGTTGTAGAGATACTTACTAAGTTTGGAGAAAAAATAGGAATTGCATTCCAAATAGCTGATGATTTACTAGATATAACCAGTGATTCGACTGCTTCTGGTAAAACTCCAGGCACTGACCTAAAAGAAGGAGTGCCGACTCTAGTCACTCTATATGTCATTGCTGCTAATGCTTCCGAAGATAAGGATTTGATAGCTAAGTTAAGTAAGCCTATTGCAGAAGATGAACTTAAGGATGTAATTGAAAAATTACGTACCCATAAAGCATTAGCACAAGTACGTGAGTATCTGTCTAAGATTGCAAGTGAAGCTAATTCTTTACTAGAAGGATTACCTAATGGCGCAGCGAAAGATGCACTTAAAAATGTTGCTTATGTTTTAGTTAACAGATCCACCTAATTTATATAGATCTCTACCAAGTATGGCTAGGGCAATCCAAATAAAAATAAATCCAATTAGTTTTACCAGCTGTAGTGGTTCGTGAAATACCAATATTCCAATGATAAACATGATGCTTGGGGTTATATACTGAAGTAAGCCAGTAATTGTTAAAGGTAGTCTATTTGTAGCTGCATTAAACAAAAGCAATGGAATTACTGTCATTAAACCAGTCGTAACTAGAGCTAATGAAAATCCAACATCTTGCCCAAACTCTGCTTTGTTATTTTCTAATAGATAGCTTAAGTAGAATGCACTTGGGATGAATGCAATAATCGTCTCAATCGATAATGTTTCAAGGGCTCCTGCATTTAATTTCTTCTTTATCAAACTATATGATCCCCAACTAATCGCTAAACTAATTGCAACTAATGGTAAATGCCCATAAGCAAATGTAAGTATCAGTACACCTAGTCCAGCTAAAAATACTGAAATGATCTGTAAATTTCTAAGCTTCTCTTTTAGTACAAAAACTCCGAAGCTAACTGCAACTAAAGGTGTTATGTAATATCCAAGTGCTGCTTCGACCACTCTATCTTCAGATACGGCCCAAATGTATATTCCCCAATTTACTGATAGCAATAATGATGTCAACGCTAATAGAGATAAGGTCCTAATATCTTTAAAGAGTTTAAAGGTGCTTATTAATTGTTTTTGAAATGCTAAAAATAGTAAGCAAAAAACAAGTGACCATACTGCTCGATGCCCCAGAATTTCGTATGAGGATGCTCGCTCTAGCCATCGCCAATAAATTGGCAGAAGTCCCCATATTACATAAGCGCTTATGCCAAACAAAACTCCTGAACTATTTAATTTCAATTAACTCTCGACCCGTTAGCGGAAATTTGTAAACTGGACAGCAAATTCCCATGACTCTTGTTTAACTAAGGAAATTGCTACTTGTAAGTCATCACGACTTTTACTTGAAACTCTTAATTCATCTCCTTGTATTTGAGTTTTTAAGGATTTTGGTCCAGATTCTTTTAAGAATTTAGCGATCTTCTTCGCATTCTCGGTAGATATACCTTCTTTAAACTCACAAGAAATGATGTAAGTCTTGCCACTTAACTTTGGGTCACTCGCCTCTAGGTGTTTAAGTGAAACAGTGCGCTTTACTAACTTATCCTTAAAGACATCTAGTGCGGCTTTAGCTCTCTCTTCAGTATCTGATTCAATAACTACCTTAATCCCAGTTTTTTTAACCTTAGTTCCGGTGTTCTTAAAATCAAATCGCGTAGCTAACTCACGATCACATTGGTTAAAAGCATTGTCTAGTTCCATTTGATCTATCTTTGAAATAATATCAAAGCTACTGTCAGCCATAATCTCACTTTACTAGTAAAAATTTGTTTTTATCAATTCAGTAAGCAAAAATGCGGCTCAACAGTAAAGAGTTGGAGTAACTACTTAAATCCACAATGAGAAATCAGTTCTCCACCTTGATTTTGGTGAGTTCATTTCAAAACTATAGGTCACGCTGGTGATTTGAGATTATTGCAGTTTTGATCTAGTAAGTATTAGGGTTTAGACTTGGCATACAATCCTGGCGGGTTGCCCGAGCGGCCAATGGGAGGGGACTGTAAATCCCCCGGCTCTGCCTTCGAAGGTTCAAATCCTTCACCCGCCACCAAATAACTTAAAACGAGTATCTTTCTAATAAGGAGTTAAGGTTTAGCTCGTTTCTTTCTTTATTACCGTTACTCCATAATCCATTATCTTGAGTTCCTTCAATAAAATTTAAAGTATTGTATCCAGGCAATCTTTTGACCTTTGTACCAATTCGCTTACTTTGAATAAACCACCATAGGTCATCTGTATGAAATGCTAATTCTTTGTAAGTTTTCTCATCAGTTACATCTTTATGAAAAAACTCTGCCATATATAGCGTTCCAGCACCTGAAGTTGGAAATAGATCGATTGAGGGCCCATCACTTAATGAATAGTTTTTCCGCCAATTACTGTATTCAGAGATTTTGCCATCCTGTGTATATATGATTTTGTGTACACGAGCTGCCACTATCGATTCTGGTGATAGATGATGGGCAATCATAAGTTTTAGGGTTAAATCTGTTTCAAAGATTAAATCATCATCAACAACAATTATGGGCAGGTTTGGCTCTAATTTTAAAGTTGGGATTAGTTTTTTACCAGGGCCCAAGTTTTCACAGGCATTAATAACCACTATTCCATTTGATGCCAATTTAGTTACAGAATCAGGAAGTTTAGATATATCTTCCTGTGCAATATTTAGATATATTCTTTTTGCTTGCAGACGCTGCATAAGTAAGGAATTAAGGGCCTGGCTTAAAGAATTAAACCTTGCTGGATGGCTAGTTAGTGATACTACATGCTCCCAGTCAACAGCTTTAAACTCTTTACTATTTGGAACTAATAGTTGATTTAACAAGATCCCGCCAGTTACTGACTTAATAGGGTTTATATTTTCCATTAAAACTCTATTATTCTTTGTAGCTTTACTACCTAAGTTACGGGCAGTTCGAATTAAGTAGTAAACAGTAAATACTTGTATAACTAAAATTATTAGCAATAGCGAGGTATTCATTAGGTCTGCCTAACTGTGATGTAGTTATACTAATTTCATGGATAAGCCAACCATAATTCTAGCCACTAGTAATGGTATTGGAATGGGACACCTGACTCGGGCAAGTGCGATTGCTTCTGAATTAAAGAGTTTTGCTAATCCGATAATCATTTCAATGGCCTCTGGAGTAGTTGAAGTACCAAAAATAGCTGGAGTTAGGTTTGAGTACATCCCAGGTCGCGACCGTAAGTGGATGGGCAGACATGAATGGGATGCCTACCTAAGAGATCGACTAGTAGCTTTAATTGATGAAACTAATGCAAAGATTGTTAGCTTTGATGGTGTAGTTCTTTACCCAGGAATTATTGGAATAAAAAGTATAAGACCAGAAGTAAATTTGGTTTGGGTTCGAAGAGGATTTTGGCAAAAAACACCAACTAGATATTTACTTAATCTTCAATCAAAAATGATGGATTTGATTATTACTCCAGGAGATTTTGGTCAAAGCTATGACCATGGACCAACTGCTACGAGAAAAGATTCAGTTCTTGTTAAACCTATTTCAATATTTAATCCTCTGACAACCCTTAACAAGAATGATGCCCGTAAAGTACTTGGATTAGATACTGATAGACCAGCTGTATTAGTTCAATTAGGTATCGGTGAAGCTGATTCAAATGCAAAAATGACTGCTGCTCTAACTGGTTTAAGATCTTGGCCAAATTTACAAGTAGTTTTAACTAAAGAGCCAGTTGACTCAAATGGCAATAATTTGGCTCCAACAGGTTTAGATATAAAAATAATTCGGTACTTTCCACTAGCAAATGTTTTAAATGCATTTGATGCTGCAATTTGTGCGGCCGGTTATAACAGTGTGCATGAGGAGTTAGCAGCTAAAGTACCAACATTATTCATACCGAATATCAGGGGTACTGATAACCAATTTGCTAGGGCTTTATGGGCAGCAGATAATAAAATGGCACTAACGGTTGATCAAAGTAATCTAATTCAGATTCAAGAAAGTGCTGCAAGATTAGCGTCAGAAAGTACTCGAATTGAGTTAGCAAATAACTGTGAAAAGCTTGAAGGAGTTACTGGAGCGAAAGATGTTGCTAATTTATTTAAAGACCTAGTAAACAAGCCTGCTAAGAACGAAGAGCAAATATCTTTAACTTTATTTAAACTAAAATTACAAGATTTATTTGGAAGAGGTTGGCGGGCTAGCGTCTACTCATTATTGCAAGGAATTGCTCTAGTTTACAGATGGTTTAAACCACATAAGGAAGTTGATATTAATCCTGCTTCAAACATAAATTTAGTTCAAATAGATGAGCCAGATGAGTTACGTAAGCTAATTAAAAATGGTAATCCATTTGAACATCTAATTATTGATGCGTCAGACTCATACAAAAGTAGGCGTATTGAGATTGCAAGCAAGGCTTACCTTAAGTAAGGGCTCAATTCGTAAATACCAAAGACGGGTTGTATCCTTAGTCAGCACTTCGCCCCCTTAGCTCAGTCGGTAGAGTGTTTCCATGGTAAGGAAAAGGTCAACGGTTCGATTCCGTTAGGGGGCTCGAACAACAAATTAATATTGAACGCAAAAAAAGTTTGGCGGGGTAGCTCAGCTTGGTAGAGCAAGCGGCGCATAATCGCTGTGTCGTGGGTTCAAATCCCGCCTCCGCTACAAGTTATAAAGATGTAAATCACGATCAAAGTAGGTACGAATTTCAATATATGGTGAGGGTCAGGTAACCTCACCTCATAAGAGTTAACAATTGTTAATTTAACTACAAGGCTAGGAGCTCAATCATGGCAAGTAAAAGTGCAGATGTTCGTCCAAAAATTACAATGGCATGTGTTGAGTGTAAAGAGCGAAACTACATCACACGTAAGAATCGAAGAAACGATCCAGATCGACTAGAGCTTAAAAAGTTTTGCCCGCGCTGTAAATCTTCACAACTTCATCGCGAAACTCGTTAATTAAAACCCGCCAATGGCTGGGTCAATTAGAGTCTGCTTAATTGCAGAGGGCTTTACTGACGATTTACTTAAATGTGTCTCTGCTATACAGACAAACACTAAAACACCCATAAGTATTTATGCTAACGGCAAAAGCAATTGGCTATCTGATGACTTGTTTAATTCAGATCAGGTAAGTCTTACCCAAGAAAAGAATCCACTTGGTTGGGGAAATATTGTTAATTTCTTTATCAGCAATAACTCTGAGGATTATTTGATAATTATGGACCCATCAACAATTTTTCTTGATGATCCGATTCCTAAAACTTTAGAGGCACTTGATGCAGGCTTCCAAGGTGCTGGCTGGAAAGGTGGATTAGTAAATTTACAAGACGAATGGCGTAGTACAGAAGATAAAGGAGTAGGCGAGGTTGATGTTTTATTTAGCTATTTTTTTGCCTTTGATCGTAACTTTATACAAAAAGCTGGCGGAGCTAACCCGAGTGCAAAGTATTACCGCAACGCAGATCTTGAACTATCACTAGCAATCAGGGCTGCCGGCGGAAGGTTAATTCAAATTGATCTGCCGCTTGAGCAAGGCCGGCATCATGGTTACTACGACACCGATCCGGATTATCGTGAAAAGAACTCAAAGAAGAATTATCAAAGGATTCTAGAAAGATTTAGAGGAAAAAATGAAATCCTCTCACCTCGTAGGTAGGCTTAACTAATGGAGCAATTATCTAATTTCACAACATTGCGAGTTGGGGGACCAGCGCGCAAAATTGTTCATGCCCATACCGAGAATGAATTAATTGAATTTGTTAAAGCTGCTGATAAAAATAATGAGCAAGTCCTAATTTTAGGTGGTGGATCTAATTTACTTATAAGCGATGCTGGTTTTGAAGGAACAGTTATAAGAGTTGAAAGTAAGGGAAATGCTTTGGATTACGACGCATGTAGTGGTGGAATGATTGAGGTCTCAGCAGGAGAAGACTGGGATAAGTTTGTTGCATTAACTATAGATAAAGGCTTTGCGGATCTGGAATCACTAAGTGGAATACCTGGCACAGTTGGCGGTGCTCCGATTCAAAATATCGGTGCTTACGGCCATGAGGTAAGTGAAACAGTTGCACGGGTTAAAACCTTTGATAGACAAAAAAGTGAGATTGTTACCTTTTCTAACTCAGAATGTAAATTCTCTTATCGGCACTCTATTTTCAAAGAAGAATTAGGGCGATATGTGATTTTAAATGTAACATTTCAACTTCGAAAAGGTGAGCAATCCTTACCAATAGCATATGCAGAGCTAGCAAAGCATTTGTCTGTAAACATAGGAGATCGAGTTAAAGTCACTGATGTGAGAAAAGCAGTACTGCAATTACGCGCAAGTAAAGGCATGTTGATAGATTCAAAAAATGAAATTAATTCTGCTGGATCATTTTTTATAAACCCTATTTTAAGTAAAGAAATAGCAGATTCACTTCCATCGGAAGCTCCACGCTGGCAACAACCTGACGGCAAGGTAAAAACCTCTGCTGCTTGGTTAATGGAACATGCAGGCATTACTAAGGGTGAAAAATTAGCAGGAGCTCAAATTTCAAATAAACATGTTTTAGCATTAACAAACTCTGGTGATGCTACTGCTGAAGATATAGTAGAACTTGCAAAGAAAGCTAGGAAAAAAGTGTTTGAAAAGTTTGGTATTAAACTACAGGCCGAAGTGCAATTAGTTGGTGTAGACCTAGATTAAATTGCTTCACTTAGTAGTTTTTTAACCCTTGCAATTCCTTCAATAATGTCTTCATCACCTAATGCATATGAAAATCGCAAATAACCAGATGGCCCAAATGCTTCACCGGGCACTGCTGCTACTTCAGCTTCTTCTAAAATCAATGTTGCTAACTCAGCTGAGGTCTTAGGTCTTTTACCTCTAATCTCCTTACCAAGTAATGCCTTTACTGATGGATAGACATAAAACGCACCAGTTGGAGTTGGGCAGGTAACACCAGGAATTTCATTTAACAATTTCACAATTAATTTACGCCTTCTATCAAAGGCTTCTCCCATTTTATGAACAGCAGACAGATCACCATTTAGAGCTGCAATTGCAGCGCGCTGTGAAACATTTGAAACATTTGAAGATAGGTGTGATTGTAAATTAGTTGCTGCCTTAATTACATCCTTTGGACCAATCATCCAACCTACTCGCCAGCCAGTCATTGCATAAGTTTTCGCAACTCCATTAATGATGATTGTTCGATCTGCAAGCTCTGGTACTGCAACACAAATACTTGGTGCTGTAGCACCGTCATAAAGTAGATGTTCGTATATCTCATCTGTTATAACCCACAGATTATTCTTTAAAGCCCATTGTCCTATCTCTTTTACCTGTTCAGGAGAATAAACTGAGCCAGTTGGATTAGATGGTGAACAGAAAAGCAAGACCTTAGTTTTAGGAGTTAAAGCTTTTTCTAATTGCGCAACAGATACAAGATAGTTTTGAGATTCATCCGCAAATACTTCTACGGAAACTCCGCCAGCTAATTTGATGCACTCAGGATATGTGGTCCAAAATGGAGATGGCAGAATTACTTCATCACCTGGATCTAAAATTGATGCAAAAGATTGATAAACAGATTGTTTACCACCATTTGTAACCAAAACTTGGTCTACTGTAATTTCATAATTAGAATCACGTTTAGTTTTATTAACAATTGCTTCTCTTAAATCTGGTAATCCTGGTGTTGGTGTATAGCGATGATTAGCAGGATTTTTTGCAGCTTCAATTGCGGCATTAACAATGTATTCAGGTGTTGGAAAATCTGGTTCACCAGCACCAAAACCAATTACAGGTTTTCCAGCAGCCTTCAACGCCTTAGCTTTACTATCGACAGCTAATGTCGCAGATTCTGCAATCGCAGCTATTCGCTTTGATACTCTGGATTTCTCTGATGCGCCCATGGGGGGACAGTCTGCCATCTACGCCTAAAAGTGGCTTCATTTTTATCCCAGTTTTACCTTCTCACGTCGCCTCCTCTACACTTTCGCACCCGGCGCTTGTATTAGGTCATGATTTTTCATGCCTAATTCGGGACAAAGGGCAGTAGCTCAATTGGCTAGAGTTGCCGTCTCCAAAGCGGCCGGTTGGGGGTTCGAGTCCCTCCTGCCCTGCAAGATGTTTTATTAAAAGTTTTAAAGTACAGCGAAGAAAGGAAAAGGTAGATGAGCGAAGAGATCGTCTCAACTGAAGAGGCCAAAGGGTTCTTTGGTCGCATTGCTATGTTCTACCGTCAAGTAATTTCTGAGTTATCTAAAGTTGTTTGGCCAACTCGTAATCAGTTAACAACTTATACCGCTGTAGTTTTAGTTTTCGTTACCTTTGTTATTTTGGTAGTTTCTATATTTGATTTAGTTTTAACAAGAATTACTTTCTGGATATTTGGATAAGGCGAAAAGGAAAACCTATGTCAATTGAAACGCCTGCTAATCCACCAGTGGATGCATTTGAGGCTGCACTTGCAGTAAACGAGTCTGCTCCAGTAATTGAAGA
The DNA here is from genome assembly GCA_009700155.1 of Actinomycetota bacterium. GTDB lineage: Bacteria > Actinomycetota > Actinomycetes > Nanopelagicales > Nanopelagicaceae > Nanopelagicus. The sequence continues at coordinate 6,712 of WLMP01000006.1, read as the reverse complement.
GAGCGTAGTTGCTGTAATAGAGGATGTAGTTGAAGAAACAACAACTGAAGAAAATGATGAGAATGCTGAGTTTCGTGCCGCACTTCGAAGCGCACCAGGTGAGTGGTTCGTTGTTCATTCATACGCCGGATATGAAAAAAAGGTAAAAGGAAATTTAGTGAACCGAATTCAATCTTTAAACATGGAAGATTTCATTTTCCAAATTGAAGTACCTGAAGAAGAGGTTCGAGAGCTTAAGAATGGTTCTATCAAAGTTGTTAAGCGCAATGTATTTCCAGGTTATGTTTTGGTCAGAATGGAATTAACTGATGAGTCTTGGTCATGTGTTAGAAACACTCCTGGTGTAACTGGATTTGTTGGCAACGCCCATCACCCATCACCTCTAACACTTCCTGAGGTTGAAAATATTTTAGCTCCGCGCCCATTAAAGAAGGGTGGCAAGATAGAGATGAAGGATGTCGATTACTCAATTGGAGAATCCATAACTGTTATGGATGGTCCATTTGCGACATTACCTGCAACTATCTCTGAAATTATGCCTGAGCAAGCAAAACTAAAAGTTTTAGTATCGATTTTTGGTCGCGAGACTCCAGTCGAACTTTCATTCCACCAAGTCCAAAAGATTTAACAAGTAGAGAAAAGGAAAAAATATGGCACCGAAGAAGAAGGTAACCGCACTGATTAAGTTGCAGATCCAGGCTGGAGCTGCCACACCTGCACCACCAGTTGGTCCTGCTCTTGGTCAACACGGTGTGAACATCATGGATTTCGTTAAGGCTTATAACGCAGCTACTGAAAGCCAAAAGGGAAACATCATCCCAGTTGAAATCACAGTTTTTGAAGATCGTTCATTTACATTTATTACTAAGACCCCACCAGCTTCTCGATTGATTCTAAAAGCTGCTGGAATTGAAAAGGGATCTGCTATCCCTCACAAAGATAAGGTTGCAAATCTAACTAAGGCACAGGTTGAAGATATCGCCAAGCAAAAGATGGTGGATCTAAATGCTAATGACTTAGAGATGGCTTCAAGAATTATTGCCGGTACTGCCAGATCAATGGGTATTACTGTCTCTAACTAAATAACAAACGTGGGAGAACCTCGCTGGTTCGTAATCACCACAACCCCAATCTTGAAAGTCCTTTCAAGATTTAACTAAGAGGAGAAGAAATGAAGCGAAGCAAGAAATATAAGGCCGCGGCGGAAAAGATTAAGTTAGACAATCTTTATCTACCAGGTGAGGCCATGAAGTTAGTTAAAGAGACCTCAACTGTTAAATATGACTCAACAGTTGATGTTGCACTTTTCCTAGGTGTGGATCCAAAGAAAGCTGATCAAGCAATCCGCTCAACAGTTAACCTGCCACATGGAACTGGAAAAACTGCTCGAGTATTAGTTTTCGCAGGTGGCGAGCGAGCTGAAGAAGCACGTGCTGCTGGTGCAGATATTGTTGGCGCCGATGAATTAATTGATGAAGTTTCAAAAGGTCGTTTGGATTATGACGCAGTTGTTTCAACTCCAGAGTTAATGGGAAAGGTCGGTCGACTAGGAAAGGTTCTAGGACCTCGCGGTTTGATGCCAAACCCAAAGACTGGAACTGTAACCACTGATGTTGCAAAAGCAGTTACAGATATTAAAGGTGGAAAGATTGAGTTTAGAATCGATAAGAATGCAAACCTTCACTTTGTAATTGGAAAGGTTTCATTTACTGCTGAGCAATTAGCTGAAAACTATGCCGCTGCAATTGAAGAAGTAATGCGTGCTAAGCCAGCATCTTCAAAGGGTCGATTTATTAAATCTGCCACGATTTCTTCAACAATGAGCCCAGGAATCAAAATTGATACCTCTATCTCTCGTGATGGTGGACCACAGATCCAGTAGGAACTTATTTTGACTTGGGTGGGCCTAAAGGCCTACCCTTGGCTTATTCAGTCAGGTTAAGAGATTAGCTAGATTGATGAAACCAAAGACTGCAGGTCTTTTAAAGGAAATCTTTAAAAGGTAATTGTTTAAAAACAACCCGCATAGGTGCCAACGATTACCTCGTGTGCATTTATGCGCCGAGGTTTTTCTTATTTAGAAAGGATGCCAAATGGCAACCCCTGAGAAGACAGCTGCTGTGGCAGAGATCGCTGAAGATTTCCGCACCGCAAATGCAACTGTACTAACTGAGTACCGCGGACTTTCAGTTGGTTTAATGAAACAACTACGCCGCTCACTTGGTACTAAAAACAAGTACTCCGTAGTTAAAAACACCTTAACAAAACTTGCCGCTAAAGAGGCGGGCGTAGATTTAGATCCAGCATTACTTGCTGGTCCATCTGCTGTTGCATTTATTAAAGGTGATCCAATTGATGCTGCTAAAGCATTAAGAGATTTTTCAAAAGAAAACCCAATGCTAGTTATTAAGGGTGGAATCTTTGAGGGTAAGGCAGTAACAACTGCCGAGATTATGCAATTAGCTAATCTTGAATCTCGCGAAGTTCTGCTTGCCAAGATTGCTGGCGCTATGAAAGGTTCAATCGCTAAAGCTGCTCGAGTCTTTGATGCACTACGCATCAAGATGGAGGCTGGTGCACCAGCACCAGTTGCTGAAGTTAAAGTAGAAGCACCAGTTGCTGAAGCTGTTACTGAGGCAGTAGTTGAAGAAAAGGTTGAAGAAGTAGTTGCTCAAGAAGCAGCACCAGAAGTTGTCGCCGAAGCAGCACCAGCTGCTGAAAGCACAGAAAACTAAACCGACCCCCAACCCCCGTACTCATACCAAGAGTTGGAGTCGGGATTAGAAGAAAAGGAAAGAACATGGCAAAGCTAAACACTGTAGATCTATTAGGTCAGTTCAAAGATATGTCTTTGGTTGAGCTAACAGAGTTTGTAAAAGCATTTGAAACTGAGTTTGATGTAACAGCTGCTGCACCAGTTGCTGTTGCTGCTGCTGGCGGAGCCGCTGGTGGCGCTGCTGCTGATGCTGCTCAAGATGAGTTCACAATTATTCTTGAAGATGCTGGCTCACAGAAGATTGCAGTTATCAAAGAGGTACGTGCACTTAACTCAAGTCTTGGCCTAAAAGAGGCAAAAGATCTAGTTGATGCCACCCCAGCAACCCTGCTTGAGAAGGCTGATAAGGCAACTGCCGATAAGGCAAAAGCTGCTTTTGAGGCTGCAGGCGCAAAGGTCACAATCAAGTAAGAACCCTGAATTAGACAGAAGGGGCAGAGGTTGGATACTCTGCCCCTTCACAATTTTGAAAAAACCAATAGGTCCACGGCATATAGCGGCTCAGACCTAGTGGTCTTCGTGTGTTTAACGCAGTTGACAACTGGAGGAAACTTTGGCCGCTTCAAAAATTAAATCTCATGCACCACGTCGTGTTTCATTCGCAAAGATTCGTGAACCGCTTGAAGTTCCAAATCTACTTTCGCTTCAATTAGAAAGTATTGATTGGTTACTAGGTAACGAAGCATGGCGCGCTCGCTTAAACGATGCCGAGAAATCAAACCGCGGCGAAGTTCCAAAGCAATCTGGACTTGAGGAAATTTTTGAAGAGATTTCACCAATTGAAGATTTCCAAGGATCAATGTCACTTTCATTCCGTGACCACCGATTCGAACCACCTAAGTACACAATTGCAGAGTGCAAAGAGCGCGACATTACATACGCTGCTCCACTTTTCTTAACTGCAGAGTTTACTAACAACATTACTGGTGAGATAAAGTCTCAAACAGTATTCATGGGTGATTTCCCATTAATGACTCCACGCGGAACCTTTGTTATCAATGGAACAGAGCGTGTTGTGGTTTCACAGATCGTACGTTCTCCTGGTGTTTATTTTGAACGCACAATTGAAAAAACTTCTGATAAAGATATTTTTACAACTAAAATTATTCCTAGCCGTGGTGCATGGCTTGAGTTTGAAGTTGATAAGAAAGATATGGTCGGTGTTCGTATCGATCGTAAGCGTAAACAATCAGTTACGATATTTTTAAAAGCTCTTGGTTGGAGCAGTGCTCAAATTCTTGAGCAATTCGGTGAGTTTGAATCAATCAGACTTACTCTGGAGAAAGATAATGTTGAAACTCAAGATGAAGCATTACTTGATATTTATCGCAAGCTTCGTCCAGGTGAACCACCAACTAAAGAAGCTGCACAAAACTTAATTGAAAACCTATATTTCAATCCAAAGCGATATGACTTAGCAAAGGTTGGTCGTTTCAAAATTAATAAGAAGTTAGGTATGGAGTTAGATCTAAGCCGTGGCCTACTAACTATTGAAGATATTGTTGGAACAATTCGCTATCTAGTTGCACTACATCGCGGAGATGCGCTGATGGAGTACGGCAAAGAGGTACGTGTTGAAACTGATGATATTGACCATTTTGGAAACCGCAGACTTCGTACTGTTGGTGAGTTAATTCAAAATCAGGTCCGTACCGGTCTATCTCGTATGGAGCGTGTAGTTCGTGAGCGCATGACTACTCAAGATGTTGAAGCAATCACACCACAAACTTTGATCAATATCCGTCCAGTTGTAGCCTCAATCAAAGAGTTCTTTGGTACATCACAACTTTCACAATTTATGGATCAAACAAATCCACTTTCAGGTATGACACACAAGCGACGTTTATCAGCACTTGGACCTGGCGGTCTATCTCGTGAAAGAGCTGGTTTTGAAGTTCGCGATGTTCACCCATCTCACTATGGTCGTATGTGTCCAATTGAAACTCCAGAAGGTCCAAACATTGGTTTGATTGGATCCCTTGCAACTTATGCACGAGTTACACCATTTGGATTTATCGAAACTCCTTATCGCAAGGTTGTTGATGGCAAAGTTTCTGATCGCATCGATTACCTAACAGCTGATGAAGAGGATGAGCATGTTATTGCGCAAGCAAATGCACCTTTAACTGATGACAATCACTTTGCAGAGCCTCGGGTATTAGTTCGTCGTCGTGGTGGCGAGGTTGAAAACATTCAATCATCTGAAGTTGATTACATGGATGTATCTCCAAGACAGATGGTTTCAGTTGCAACTGCAATGATTCCTTTCTTAGAGCATGATGATGCTAACCGTGCGCTTATGGGTGCAAACATGATGCGCCAAGCAGTACCACTTGTTAGAGCTGAAGCACCACTAGTTGGAACTGGTATGGAGTTTCGTGCTGCAGTTGATGCTGGAGATGTACTTCTTGCCCGCAAAGCCGGAGTTGTTACAGAGGTTAATTCAGATCAAGTTACTGTTAAAAATGATGATGGCACAACAGAAACTTACTTTGTAGAGAAGTTTGTTAGATCAAACCAAGGAACTAGTAGAAACCAGAAAGTTGTAGTTTCACTTGGTGAAAAGATTGAGCCAGGCCAAGTTGTTGCCGATGGTGCTAGCACCGAAATGGGTGAAATGGCGCTTGGTAAAAACTTACTTGTGGCATTTATGTCTTGGGAAGGTCATAACTACGAGGATGCAATTATTCTGTCACAACGCCTTGTACAAGATGATGTGCTTACCTCAATTCATATTGAAGAGTATGAAGTTGATGCTCGTGATACAAAATTAGGAGCAGAGGAGATCACTCGTGATATTCCAAATGTTTCTGAAGAGGTATTAGCAGATCTTGATGAGCGCGGAATTATTCGCGTTGGTGCAGATGTTGTGCCAGGTGATATTTTGGTTGGAAAAGTAACTCCTAAGGGCGAAACCGAGCTAACTCCAGAAGAGCGTTTACTTCGTGCAATTTTTGGTGAGAAGGCACGTGAAGTTCGCGATACCTCACTTAAAGTTCCGCACGGTGAATCTGGAAAGATCATTGGCGTAAGCATTCAAGATTCATCTGATGGATTTGAATTAGCAGCCGGTGTAAATCAAGTTGTTCGAGTTTATGTTGCACAAAAGCGCAAAATTCAAGATGGTGACAAGCTTGCTGGCCGTCATGGTAACAAGGGTGTTATCTCTAAGATTTTACCAGTAGAAGATATGCCATTTTTAGAAGATGGAACCCCAGTTGATGTTGTTCTTAATCCACTTGGTGTACCAGGACGTATGAATGTTGGTCAGGTATTAGAAACTCACTTAGGTTGGGTTGCTAAATCTGGTTGGAAATTAGAAGGTAATGAACCATGGCAACAATCATTACGAGATAACGGTTTCGCTGATGCACCTGCAAATACCAAGGTGGCAACACCAGTATTTGATGGTACAAAAGAAGAAGAGTTATCTGGCCTACTTGGTTCAACGCTGCCAAACAAAGATGGCATGCGTTTAATCGGTGCCGATGGAAAAGCAAACTTATTTGATGGTCGCACTGGCGAGCCATACAAGCAACCAATATCTGTTGGTTATATGTATATCTTGAAGCTGCACCATTTAGTAGATGACAAGATCCATGCTCGTTCAACTGGTCCATACTCAATGATTACGCAACAACCATTGGGCGGAAAAGCACAATTCGGTGGACAGCGATTTGGTGAGATGGAAGTTTGGGCACTTGAAGCTTATGGAGCTGCCTACACATTACAAGAGTTACTCACAATTAAATCTGACGATGTGTTAGGTCGTGTAAAGGTTTATGAGGCAATTGTTAAGGGTGAAAATATTCCAGAGCCAGGAATTCCTGAGTCATTTAAGGTTTTGGTTAAGGAAATGCAGTCACTTTGTTTAAATGTTGAAGTTCTTTCATCAGAGGGTGTTGCAATTGAAATGCGCGATACTGATGAAGAAGT
>WLMP01000059.1 GCA_009700155.1 Actinomycetota bacterium | reverse complement strand
CTTCTACTTTCTAAAGAAGGCTTTTCGATTGTGACAGCCAGAGATGGCAAAGAAGCGTTAGAAAAATTTGCTCAAACTTCACCAGATTTAATTCTCCTTGATTTAATGTTGCCTGAGATATCAGGAACACAAGTTTGCCGGCAAATACGAAGTGTTTCTTCAGTTCCAATAATTATGTTAACTGCTAAAGACACTGAGGTGGATAAGGTAGTTGGACTTGAGCTAGGTGCTGATGATTACATTGTTAAGCCATATTCAAAGGCTGAGTTAGTAGCGCGAATTAAAGCAGTGCTTAGAAGGCAAAGTAGTGAGGTCATCTCAGGTGATCTTGGTGTAATTTCAGCAGGACCAGTAACGATTGATATTGATCGACATTTAGTAACAATAAATGGATCGTCAATCTCACTGCCACTAAAAGAGTTTGAATTATTAGAGTTTTTAGCACGCAATAAGGGCAGAGTATTAACTAGAACTCAATTAATTGATCGGGTCTGGGGATCAGATTACTTTGGTGATACTAAGACCTTAGATGTTCATGTTAAAAGATTACGGGCAAAGATTGAGCAGGATCCAGCTAATCCAGTTTATATCCAGACAATTAGGGGATTAGGTTATAAGTTTGAAGGTTAAGGGTTAGTTTCAACTAAAGTTGCTGCTTTGCCATAACGTTCTAAGTTTTCATAGATGCCATCACCATTTACTACCAATGTATCCAGGGTTACTGGCGCAGCGTTAGCAAATGTGAAGGTAACAGGAACTCGATAACCAGGAGTCTTATCTAGGTTTTCAATAAATGCATCGGCGTTAGCTACCTGTCCAACAAATGTAATTGGTTTATTTCTAAGCAATTCTGATGTTTTAGCAGTGTAGATAGCAGGCAGGTTATTGATACTTACTGAAGTAATTGCATCGGTTTTATCTGACCAATTTACTAATGTGCCAATTAAAATACCCTCACCAGTTGAACTCTTAATTACTTTAACATTACGTAATCTAATTTCATCACTTTGTGCTTCAACACCATCTGTTACTTGCTTAATCAAACGAGTTTGAGCCATTTGACCAGAGGCACATCCAGTAACTGTGGTAGCGATTGCAATTGTTGCAATTACTTTCTTAAAACTCATGGTCAAAGGTTATCTATATGTGGTTATTTCTTGAAAATTAAGGCCAATTTATGGGGGTGAATTGGGTCGCAAATTGCTGGTATTATTAGCCCCTAGCGAAAGGCCTTTTCCTCTTATGACATTTAAAGTCGGCGAAACTGTTGTTTATCCACATCATGGCGCAGCACAGATCGAGGCAATTGAAAAACGTACGATTAAGGGCGAAGAGAAGATCTACCTAGTTTTAAAGGTAGCCCAAGGTGATTTAACAGTAAGAGTGCCAGCCGAGAACATCGATTTAGTAGGTGTTCGAGATGTTGTAGATAGCGCCGGATTAGACCGAGTATTTAATGTATTACGCCAGCCATATACCGAAGAGCCAACTAACTGGTCACGTCGCTACAAAGCAAATGTTGAAAAATTAGCATCTGGAGATGTTATTAAAGTAGCTGAGGTTGTTAGAGATTTATACCGCAGAGATCTAGATCGTGGACTTTCAGCTGGTGAGAAGCGAATGCTTTCAAAGGCTAAGCAAATATTAGTTTCTGAGTTAGCACTAGCTGAGCGAACTGATGAAGAAAAAGCCGCCACATTACTAGATGAGGTACTCGCCTCTTAACTGGCAGTAATTTTCTGTCATGATTAATAAAACTGCCGCAATAATTGCAGCAGCGGGTATGGGCCATAGATTAGGCGCTAATCTGCCAAAGGCATTAGTTAAATTACTTGATAAAACCTTGGTGGAACATGCAGTTGCTAACTTATCGCCAGTTTGTGAATTAATTATTGTTACCGCACCTAGTGGATATGAAGCTGAGTACTCAAAAATTCTAGGAGATCAGGTAGAGGTAATTACCGGGGGCGTATTAAGAAGTGACAGTATCCGATTAGCAATATCTAAAATTCCAGCAAAGTATGAGTATGTATTAGTTCATGATGCAGCACGGGCATTGGCATCAACCACACTTGCTAGTTCAGTATTAAGTCAATTAATTCAAGGTGAGCAGGCGGTAGTACCAGCTCTTAATGTTATTGACACAATTAAAGAGGTTGATGCAAAGGGTTATGTTAGAAATACCTTAGATCGATCTGCACTTAAAGTGATCCAAACACCACAAGGATTTACTAGATCAGTTCTAGAAAGAGCTCATATGGCATCTGAGGATGCAACTGATGATGCCGCTCTTGTGGAGGCACTTGGTATTGCAGTTAAGGTAATTGCAGGTGAAGATGGCGCCCTTAAAATTACTACCCCATCTGATTTAGCAGCTGGCATAAGATTATTAATCCCTGATAGTAGTAAAAATTATAAAGTTGGAATTGGTGTTGATGCCCATGCGTTTACCGCTGATAAAAATAGAAAGTTATCTTTAGCTGGTTTGATCTGGGAAGATGAAATTGGATTAGATGGCCACTCAGATGGTGATGTTGCATCCCACGCTATTTGTGATGCGCTCTTATCCGCTGCAGATTTAGGGGATTTAGGTAGTAATTTTGGTGTGGCAGAGGCAAAGTATGAAGGTGCAACTGGCGCGCAGATGTTAAGTGAGAGTTTAGCTAAGGTTAAAGAAGCTGGTTTTAAAATTGAAAATGTATCGGTGCAAATAGTTGGCAATCGTCCAAAGATCGCGCCAAGAAGAGCTGAGGCAATCTCTGCCCTATCTAAAGCATTATCCGGGGCAAAGGTTTCAGTATCTGCTACCTCAACTGATGGTCTTGGATTTACTGGTGAAGGCAAAGGCTTATCTGCGATTGCAACTGCATTATTAGTTAGCGCTTAAGGGTAAAATTCTCTAATGAGTGAACTAAAACTTTACGATACTAAGACTCGACAGGTATCCCAATTTAAGCCATTAGAAAAAGGCAAAGTTGGTATTTATCTTTGTGGTGCAACAGTTCAGGCACCACCACATATTGGGCATATTAGAAGTGGTGTGAATTTTGATATTTTGCGTCGCTGGTTAATAGCTAGCGGTTATGAGGTTACATTTGTTAGAAATGTAACTGATATTGATGACAAGATTTTACATAAGGCTGTTCATGAAGAAATTCCATGGTGGCAGGTAGCTATGAAGTATGAACGAGCTTTTACCGATGCTTATAACGCGCTTAATGTCTTACCACCTACTTATGAACCCAGAGCTACTGGACATATCACGCAGATGATTGAACTTATGCAAAAGTTAATTGAAAATGGTTCGGCATATGCACCAGGAAATGGTGATGTTTATCTTGAGGTAAGAAAGCTAAAAGAGTATTTAACTTTATCTAATCAAAAATTAGATGATCTGCAATCTAGTGAGGATTCAGATTCAACATATAAAAAAGATCCAAGAGATTTTGCATTATGGAAAGCTGCTAAAAAAGGTGATCCAGCGTGGCCAACTCCTTGGGGTGCAGGTCGTCCTGGTTGGCACTTAGAGTGTTCAGCAATGGCGCATGCCTACTTAGGGCAAGAGTTTGATATTCATGGCGGCGGATTAGATTTAATTTTTCCACATCATGAAAATGAGATTGCGCAATCAAATGCGGCTGGATATAAATTTGCTAAAACTTGGATGCATAATGCCTGGGTAACAACTAGTGGTGAGAAGATGAGTAAGTCATTAGGAAATTCACTACAGGTAGTTGAGATATTAAAAAAGGTGCGGGGTATTGAATTAAGGTGGTATTTAGGAAGTGCTCATTACCGATCCATGCTTGAGTTCTCATTTGAAGCATTAGCAGAATCTGCCACCGCATTTAAGCGAATCGAGGCATTTTTAAGTAGAGCAGCCTCAGTTTTAGGAAAACCGGTTGAGATTTTAATTGCCGATGAGTTTAAGCAGGCAATGAATGATGATCTAGCAGTTCCACAAGCACTTGCTTTTATCTCAGAGAGTATGCGAATTGGAAATAGTTCAGCAGATGATAAGAAGATTATTGCTAAGACTGCAGGTGAGATAAGAGGAGCGCTATCAATTTTAGGTTGCGACCCACAAGATCAAGCTTTTGCCAGCAGTAAATCAAATGATTTAGCTATGGATGGCTTAATAAAATTAGCACTTGAGCAGCGCGAAGCGGCAAGAGTAAGAAAAGATTTCCAAGCAGCAGATCAAATACGTGATCAAATAGCTGCCTTAGGCATTACAGTGGAAGATACTTCTAATGGTCCAAGGTGGAGTTATTAATGAAACCAGGTAAAGCACGTAAAGATCGCCCTAAGGGCAATAAATCTATGGCTAGAAGTTCTGGTAAAAGAATTGAAAGATCAGCTGTTGCCCGCCCAGAAAAAAGAGATAATCGCAAGAGTGATAATCGTGGACCAAAAGATGAAAGTAGAAGTAGTTTTAAACGAGATGATCGAAAGAGTTTTGGAAAGCCATTTAAGAAAAAAGAGTTTAAAAGCTCAGAGCATAGAGGCGAAAGAAGATTTGATCGCAAACCTGCTGCCCAAGATGCAGTTGCTGGAAAGAATTCAGTAGTTGAAGCACTTCGAGCCAAGATTCCTGCCAAGGAATTAGTAGTTGCAATAAAAACTGAGATTGATGAGAAGATTTCTGAGGCGATTAGATTAGCTAAGAATCAGGATCTACCAATTAAAGAGTTACCAAGAAGAGCGTTAGATGATTTAACTGGTAGCTCTAATCACCAGGGAGTTGCATTAGTAATTAAGCCATTTAATTACTCAGAGTTTTCAAAAGTAATCAGTAGCGCTAAAACTCCGATGATGTTGATTGGATTAGATGGCATAACTGATCCTCATAATTTAGGTGCAGTTGTTAGATCTGCTGCCGCCTTTGGTGCAGATGGGGTAATAGTTCCAGAGCGCCGAAATGCAGCTATGACTGGCTCTGCTTGGAAGGCATCTGCTGGCGCTGCAGCTCGTATGCCAATCTCGCAAGTTACAAACTTAGTTAGAACTATTGAAGATGCAAAGAAAGCTGGTTGTTTTGTAATTGGTTTAGATGCTGAAGGTGATCAAGAATTATCCAAAATGAGTTTAGCAACTGAATCGATATTTATAATTGTTGGCAGTGAGGGCAAGGGATTATCAAGATTAGTTAGAGAAAATTGTGATTTAGTAGTTTCCATACCAATGCAATCCTCAGTTGAATCACTTAATGCAAGTGTGGCAACTGCAATAGTTATGCATTGGGTTGCGACGGAAAGAAGTAAGTAAAATGCAATTTACTCGCTTTATAGCACTCGGTGATTCCATGACCGAGGGCATGAGTGATGAGGTAATTGATGGCAATTACCGAGGTTGGGCAGATCGAGTTGCAGATACGTTAGCAAAAGATAATCCAGATTTTACCTATATGAATCTGGCGATTAGAGGAAAGTTACTTAAGCAGGTAGTTGAGGATCAAATACCACTTGCAATTAAATATATAGAAGGTAAGCAAACCTTAGTTTCATTTCACGCCGGTGCAAATGATGTGCTGCGGCCAAATTACAAGCCAGAGGTTTCACTGCCTGAGTATGAAAAAGGAATTAAACAATTAACTGATGCTGGTGCCACAGTGATCATCTTTACAGTTGTCGATAAGGTTGAAGGTAAGGGAAAGACAGCAAAACTTTGGCATCAAAGATTTAGTGCTTTTAATGAGAATATTAGAAATGTTGCAAGTAAGTATCCAACTATTTTATTTGAGGGTAAGAAGGCTGAATTTCTAAATGATCGCAGATTTTTAGCATTTGATAGATT
>WLMP01000058.1 GCA_009700155.1 Actinomycetota bacterium | reverse complement strand
CTGATCAAAAGTACTTACTTTTCACAATTCGAAATCGAAGTGAACCGTTTAATTGGATTAAATCAGATCCGCAAACTGCCCAGCAATTTGCAAAAACCTTAGCTACCCTCCCGCCTGAGATGCTTGCGTATAAACATCTAGTTGAAAAGCGAGATGCGCTAATCAACTATCTGAATCAGTGAGTTCTATTCAGGTTTACGATAGAAGCGAATTTTAGAGTTAGAATTACCAGGTGAATACATCTGGGTCTGATCCGAAATGGATCTCAGAGTTTCTAGCCTCTCGAAGAAGTACTAGAGATTTTCTTCCAACCCCAATACCGCAGGAAATTTTAGATCAAATTCTTACAGACTCACTAACTGCGCCAAGTTGGTCTAATACACGTCCATTTAAAGTTGCGATAGCAACTGGTGAAGTAAAAGATCGAATTAGTAATGAGTTTTTATCTAGGTGGGGTGTGCTCTCGCAGATCATGCGTAAGGGAATTAAAAATAAATTACGCCTTATCTACTCTCGATATGGACTTCCTACAAGCAATCGAACAATTGTTAAACCTTACGTTGCCGAGCTTCGTCCTAGAGCCCAACGGGTTGGCAAAGAGTTGTATGAATTATTTGGTGTAAAACGTGGCGATAGAGCTGCGCGTGATGCGCAATGGGCCAAGAATTATTCATTCTTTGGCGCTCCAGTTGAATTATTTATTTATATCCATAAAAGCCTTCATGTCTATGCTGCTTCAGATGCGGGATTAATGATGGAGAACTTAATGCTCTCAGCCCACGCCCACGGCCTTGGCACCTGCGCGCAGGGGGCAGTAAATATTTGGGATGATGTAGTTCGAAAAGAGTTTGAAATCTCAAAGGATTACCGGTTGTTATGTGGTTTAGCTATTGGTTATCCAAGTAACTCACCAGTTAACTCTTTTAAAGCAGATCGAATTGATAAAAGTCAGATGATTGTTAAGCCTAGGAAACAAAGGTAGATGCCAACAAAAGATCCAGCTCGCAAAGCCCACTTTCCAGCAATTGAAAAAAGATATCAAAAACCAATGTCGTACTGGTTTTCAGTCATGGAAAAGATCAAAGATAAGAAGTATCCAGAACAAATTTCACATCTAAGAAATAAGCATAAATTCTCACAAGCCCATGCCAATGCTTTAGTCATGTACTCAAGAGGCTCAGAGTCTGCGCATAGGTTTAATTCAATTTCTGATTACTATAAAAGCATTGATCCAATACAGGCAAAGACTATTAAATCTATTTTTAAGGTGATCCGCACCAAATTTCCTGCCCTAGAGCTAGTGCTTGCTTGGAATCATCCAATGCTAAAACTAGGTGATGAGTACATCTTTGGCGTTTCAACTGCCAAAAATCACATACTAATCGCACCCTTTAACGCAACTGTTTTTAAGGAGTTCTCCCCCTACTTCAAAGACCACAAAATCAACAAGAAAACTATTGGCTTGCCTAATGATTGGCAGGTAGATTCAAAGCTTTTACATAAATTAATTGCTGCTGCCATTAAATACGCTAAGTAGCAATAACCTTAAACGATTACTTTTTGCTTTTCTGCGCATCCTTCAATGATTGCCAGCCATGCGGAATTAGTTCAGCTGCTGCCACAGTAAGCATTATGCCGGCAACAACTGTTAACAACTTAGCCACTACCACTTCAGATAAAGATGAGCTTTCATAGAGAATTACTGTGGCGCCAAGAATTTCTGCAATAGTTGCTGCTGCCACCAGGGCAAACACCTTTTTAGCTGACATGCCAGCTGCAACTGCTGTTACCGCAATTGCTAGACCCTCTGGAATATTGTGAAGTGAAATTGCAAGTGCTGAGATCAAGCCAGATTGAAAATCAACTATTGTGGTTGAGATTGCAACTGAGCCCTCTGGAAAGTTATGAAGGGTAAGTGCTGCTGCTACCAATATCGCTGAATTTTCTAGTTTGCTGCCACTCATCTCTAACTTTTCAGCCCCAAATCGAAGCAATAAAACAGTAGCTGCGCCAATTGCTAACCACAAAGTGATGGTTGCAAAATCTAATCCAGCTGTATTTGCTGTTGGGATTAACTCAAAGATGCTCACTACAATCATTGCAGTTGCAGCAAAGAGCAGTGCAATTGCAATTAAGTAATTGGATAAGTTTTTCTTTATCGCAACTATTAGCCAGCCAAGCATGGTGGCAAGGGCTGCAAAAACTGAAAGCAGAAAACCTATTTGGTTATTATCTAGATTAATCACAGCAGTGCGCCATTTGAACTTTATCCACCAATGATGGTGAATAAATTCCAATAAAAACTAGAAGGTTAAAACTCCCAGTCTTCATCTTTTGTTGCCTCGTGCTTTCCAATTACATATGAGGAACCAGAGCCAGAGAAGAAGTCATGGTTTTCATCAGCATTTGGTGATAAGGCAGACATGATTGCTGGATTTACCTGAGTAGTCTCATGTGGGAAGAGAGCTTCAAAACCTAGGTTCATCAGCGCTTTGTTAGCGTTGTAGTGCAAGAAGTGTTTAACATCTTCAGTTAAACCATGTGGATCATAAAGATCTGCGGTGTACTTAATCTCATTCTCATACAACTCAAGAAGTAGATCGTAGGCATAAGCTTTAATTTCAGCACGATAAGCTGGAGACTCAAGCTCCATTCCTTTTTGGAACTTATATCCAACATAATATCCATGAACTGCTTCATCACGAATAATTAAGCGAATTAAATCTGCAGTGTTAGTTAACTTAGCTCTTGAAGACCAATACATTGGTAGATAAAAACCAGAGTAAAACAGGAATGACTCCAGTAGCGTTGATGCAACCTTACGCTTTAGTGGGTTATCACCATGGTAGTAATTTAGAACAATCTCAGCCTTACGCTGCAGATTTACATTCTCCTCTGACCATCTAAATGCATCATCGATATCGGTGGTAGCACATAGAGTTGAAAAAATTGACGAGTAACTCTTAGCATGCACTGATTCCATAAATGAGATATTGGTATAGACAGCTTCTTCATGCATAGTTAATGCATCTGGAATCAGGGTAATTGCACCAACTGTTCCTTGAATTGTGTCTAGCAGTGTTAAGCCGGTAAATACTCGCATAGTTAAAATTTGCTCATCTGGGCGCAGTGTTGCCCAGGAAGGAATGTCATTAGCTAACGGGACTTTTTCTGGTAGCCAGAAGTTTGAAGTTAAACGATTCCACACCTCAAGATCAATTGGATCTTCAATCTTGTTCCAATTTACTGGACGGGAAATCTTGCTAGCTAACTTCATTTTGTTTTCTCTCTCGTTTGAACTAATTAACATATCACTCATAGCATGCAACTTACACAGTCAGAAACTTCAGTACCTTCTAGCGCCATCTGCCTAATTCTAATGTAGTAGATGGTCTTAATCCCGGCCTTCCAAGCTGTGATCTGCGCCTTATTGATATCTCTAGTAGTAGCCGTATCTTTAAAGAACAAAGTCAAAGATAGACCTTGATCAACATGCTGGGTGGCAGCTGCGTAGGTGGCAATGATCTTTTCAGGTCCTACCTCATATGCATCTGCGTAATACTCCAAGTTGTCATTTGTTAGGTATGGCGCTGGATAGTAAACCCGACCTAATTTTCCTTCTTTTCTAATCTCAATCTTTGATGCCACAGGGTGAATTGAGCTAGTTGAGTTATTTATATATGAGATTGAACCAGTTGGTGGTACTGCCTGCAGATTCTGGTTATAAATTCCATACTTCTTAATCTCATCTCTTAACTGCTCCCAATCTTTTTGAGTTGGGATTGCAATATTTGAATCTTTAAACAGCTCAACTACCTTGGCAGTCTTTGGTTTCCATTCATTTTGAATGTACTTATTAAAGAACTCACCAGAGGCGTACTTTGAATTCTCAAAGCCATCAAAGGTTTTACCGCGCTCTTTAGCAATTAGATTTGATGCCCGTAGTGCATGGAACAAAATGGTGTAGAAATAGATGTTTGTAAAATCCACACCCTCTTCTGATCCATAGTGGATTCGCTCTCTAGCTAAGTAGCCATGTAAATTCATTTGGCCCAAACCAATTGCATGGGATTGATCATTACCCTGCTTAATTGAGGTCACAGATGCAATATTGCTTAGATCTGAAACTGCAGTTAATGCACGAATCGCTGCTTCAACAGTTAGTGGAAAGTTTGGTGAATCCATAGTCTTTGCAATATTTAATGAACCTAGGTTGCAGGAAATATCCTTACCAACCTGGTTATAACTTAAATCTTCGTTATAAGTTGTTGGGGTATTAACCTGCAAAATCTCAGAACATAGATTAGACATATTAATCCGGCCAGCAATTGGATTATCACGGTTTACCGTATCTTCAAAGACGATATATGGATAACCAGATTCAAATTGCAATTCAGCGATGGTTTCAAATAACTTTCTAGCGCTGATCTTTGCTTTGCGAATTCGAGCATCATCAACCATCTCTTGATACTTCTCGGTAATACAGATATCGCTCATTGGCACGCCATATACCTTTTCAACATCATATGGTGAGAACAAATACATATCTTCATTTTTTCTAGCTAAATCCAAGGTGATATCAGGAATTACTACGCCCAAGCTAAGGCTCTTAATACGAACCTTCTCATCAGCATTCTCACGCTTTGTATCTAGGAATTTCAAAATATCTGGGTGGTGCGCATTTAAATAAACCGCTCCAGCTCCCTGACGTGCTCCCAATTGATTTGCATAACTGAAAGCATCTTCTAGCATCTTCATAACTGGAATTACACCTGAAGATTGTCCTTCAATCTTTTTAATTGGCGCGCCACTTTCGCGAATATTTGTAAGTAGTAGTGCAACACCACCACCTCGCTTTGATAATTGCAAAGATGAGTTGATAGAACGGGCAATTGATTCCATGTTATCTTCAGTTCTAAGTAAGAAACAGGAAACAAGTTCACCGCGTTGAGCTTTACCGCTATTTAAAAATGTTGGTGTTGCTGGTTGGAAACGACCAGAGATAATTTCAGCAACTAGCGTCATAGCTCTTTGCTCATCCCCCTCTGCTAATAACAGAGCGGTCATAACAATTCGATCCTCAAATCGCTCTAAGTAGCGATTGCCATCAAAAGTTTTAAGTGCATAGCTGGTATAAAACTTAAAGGCACCTAAAAAGGTTTCAAATCTAAACTTAAATGAGTAGGCGTAATCATGAATTTTAGTAATGAACTCAAATGAATACTTATCTAATAACTCTTTCTCGTAATACTCATCCTCAACTAGGTAATCCAACCGCTCCTTTAAATTATGGAAAAATACGGTGTTCTTATTTACATGCTCCAGGAAGTATTGACGAGCGGCTTGGCGATCTTTATCAAACTGTATTTTGCCATCTGGCCCATACAGATTGAGCATGGCATTTAATTCATGATAGCTATAGGTCGAGTCTTTCGGCTTTTCCATTAAAATTGTTTCCACATTAGATCCATTCTCTCTTTGACCGCACTAACATCATGTGGGGTACCGATTAACTCGAACTGGTAAAGCAGGGGAACATTACACTTCTTAGCGATTAATTCACCGGCATAGCAGTACTTGTCGCCAAAATTAGTATTACCGGCTGCAATAACTCCTTTTATCAAATCTCTGTTCTTTTTTACATTTAAAAACTTAATGACCTGCTTTGGTACGCCTGACTCATCCTTGCCGTTGCCATAGGTTGGAGTTACCAACACATAAGGCTCGGCAACCTCTATCTGATCACTTGCCTGGAGCGGAATACGAACCGCTGGCAGATCTAACTTCTCAACAAAACGCTTAGTGTTTTCGGAGACGTTGGAG
>WLMP01000057.1 GCA_009700155.1 Actinomycetota bacterium | reverse complement strand
TTTCGACTAGCTCTGTTTTGATCACAATTGGGCTAATAGTTTTTATCTCAACCTTCATACCAAAACTATCGGCATTTTTGTTAAATAGCTTAGTTAAAAAAATATCACTCCTACTACTTGTTGCACTTATAATTTACGGTATATTAATTTAGATTTATGGAGCTTTCCCAAATAAAGCTACGCTGGAATGAAGTACTAGATTTACTTCTTGAAAAAGATCGAATTGCTTGGCTGGCATTCTTTGATGCCAGATTGGTTTCTTATGAAAATAATCAATTAACCTTAGATTTTGCTGATAGTCAGAAGTTTGCAAATCCGCATGATTTTAAGAAAAGCCGTAATCCATCCCACACTCAGCTACTAATTGATGCAATTAAAACCATTTTTGGCATCTCACCCACAATAATAGAGCGGTGAAGCGCGTACCGATATTTTTAGCCTTAGTTGTAATGACCTCAGTATTAACACCAACTTCAAATACTTTAGCTAGCACTGCTACCGTCTCTATCGGAGTTCAAAGCACGCCAAATGCTGGTGAATCATTAGTTACCTTTTTTGGTCAGGTAAAGCCTGCTGTTAAGGCAAAGATAGAAATTAGTTCATTTGATGGAATTGCTTGGAAAGCCACACCCTTTACTACTACCTCAAGTAGCAGTGGGGCTTGGCGAATTACGGCAGTTGCAACTGCAATTAAGGCAGAAGGTCAGTATCGCGCAACTGCCCTTATTAAAAAGAAGAAGGTGCTTTCTAAGCCGGCAAATTTTAAGGTAGATAATTCAAAAACTTTCCCAGACCATAATACTCTTTTCCTTACACCAGAAACTAGTAAATTAACTGGTGGACGAATTAAAGGCTCTGATGTGAGTAGATGGCAACATCCAAATGATCAACCAATAGATTTTAAGAAGATGTTTGATGCTGGAATGCGATTTGTAATCATCAAGGGATCTGATGCTCAAGAAAAAGCTGATTTAGAAACAATGCGTTGGTTAGTTGGAGATCGTAATGCTGCCCAAGCTGCTGGTCTTTACACTGGTATGTATCACTTTGCCTATATGCCAAATACCACAGATAGAGATTATGTAATTCGAGATGCCAAAGCTCAAGCTCAAAAAGTAATTTGGCGACTGGCATCTTTAGGTGGCTACAACGAACGTGACTTACCTGTTGCATTGGATTTAGAAAATAGCTGCATACAACGAAGTAGTTCGGGTGGATGCGCTAAATTTCTAGCTAGAAGTTTAGTAACTCTATGGGCAGAGACCTGGCTTGAAACTGTTGAAGAAAAAACTGGTAGAAAACCGATTTTATACTCTTATGCACAGTTCTTAGAAAGTGCAATGACAAGAAGTGAAAAGCTTCGTCAATATCCACTGTGGTTAGCTCACTATGGAATTAACCCAGCAGATCCAATTTCACAGCCAGGTCAGCGGCCAATAATTGGTTGTTTTGTTCACTCTTGGAGTACGGCAAATTGTTCATCGCAGTGGCAAATATGGCAGTACTCATCTTGTGGGATTGGTAAAAAATATGGAGTACCAAGCTCTCGGTTAGATTTAAATGTTTTTAGAGGATCTGCAGATAATTTTCTTGCTCTAACTAAGGGTAGATGGCAACCAGAGCCTGCTGACATGATGCCAATTAACGAGCCGACAAGGGTTAACTTAATATCGGTAACTGCAACCGATACTAATAAACCCGTTGAGATAAATGTGGAAGTATTTCGAAATATTGGCACGCCAGTTGTAACTGGAACTGTCGTATTTAGACCACTTGATACCAAGGTAAAGGTTAAGAAGCAAAGTGCAGTTAGATCTGCAAGTGGTAGGTGGGAATTAAAAGTTGAAGGATTACCTGCTGGTGTTACTGCTGGAACCCTAAACTATGTTGATATCTCGAAGACGCATTCAGATAATCAACTTCCACTTTCAATAAATTTGATGCAAGGCCCAGAGCTGCCAGTTCCAACGCCAACACCTAAGCCAACCCCTACTAAGCGGCCAGTAGACAGTTGCGCTAAACAAATAAAACATTAATCCCCTTCCACTACAGTTAGCGGTATGAAGCTGCAACTACCAGGTGGAGTTATTCGCCAAAACCTAAAGCTCTCTGATGGTAGAGATATCTTTTATTACGATAGTAAAGAAGTTACTCGCAGCGCAGTTGATAGTAGGGATGATCAGGCCCAGCCTGGCATCGGTCATTTACGCCTTGACCTATTAGTAAATGAGTGGGTAGTTGTTGCATCTCATAGACAGCACCGAGTATTTCTACCACCTAAAGAGTTGTGTCCACTATGTGCATCAACTAATGATAAACAAACAGAGATTCCAGATAGTAATTATGAAGTTGTAGTTTTTACTAATCGCGCACCAGCTTTAACTGTGCCAAATACCGATTGGAAATTGCCACAAACAGATGGATTAGATACCCCAAATCCAGATGCTGCCGGTGCTTGTGAGGTTGTTTGCTACACATCTGATCATGGGGCAAGTTTTGCAAAGTTACCAGTTAAGCAAATCAGAGCTGTTTTAGAGGCATGGAAAAATCGAGATAGTGAGCTTTCAAAATTAACCTATATTGAACATGTATTTCCATTTGAAAATAGAGGTGAAGAGGTCGGAGTTACTATTTCCCACCCCCATGGTCAAATTTATGCCTACTCATTTATTCCAACTAGAGTAGAAAAGATGTTAATTGCAGCGCAGGATTATCTAGAAAAAACTGGCAGAGTACTACTTGATGATTTAGTAAAGCGTGAAATTAAAGATGAGAAGCGAATAATTGCTCAAAATAGTGAATGGATTGCCTACGTTCCTTTTGCTGCCCGCTATCCATTTGAAATACATTTAGCACCACTGCGTAGCGTTGCACGGATGAGTCAATTAGATGAGAAGCAATCTGAGGCATTTCCGGCGATTGCTAAGGAAATTTTAACCCGTCTTGATGGTGTATTTGGAATTGAAATGGCATATATAGCATCTTGGTATCAAGCACCAGTTAATGTTGGCAGTGATTGCATGCGACTTCATTGGCAAATTGTTTCAGTTCGGCGCCAACCTGGAAAATTAAAGTACTTATCAGGATCTGAATCTGCTATGGGTGCATTTATTATGGATTTAGAGCCTGAACAATCAGCAGAGCAGCTACGACAAGTAAAAATTTAGTTATTCAACTGGGGTTATTGAAATAACCTCTACCCCACCAATTGCATTTAAAACATTAAGTAAATCTGTTGGATCACTGCCAGGAACTGCAATAGTGATGTCATCTACGCCTTTGCCATTTTCGCTACGAAGGACTACCAAGCCACGAATATCCCCACCTGCAAAACCAATTGCTGATGCCACCGCACCAAGTGAGCCTGGTCGGTCAGGTAGTGAGATCTGAACTCGGTATAGCGCCATGCTCCCTGACTTGGACTCGAACCAAGAACCTGCCGGTTAACAGCCGGCTGCTCTGCCAATTGAGCTATCAGGGAATACGTTAATCTGATTAGAGACTAGCGAGGGTAAATAGTATCGAATAAAACAATGTACTCAAACCTTCGGCTAAATCTGGCTTAACTCTCCCCCAGCGCCAACTCTTTTTGTACCCGGCGGGCCGCCTCCATGCCAACTAATTCCGTAAAGATCTCTTGATACTGCGCATCATTTTCGACCGGATTTAATCTTTGTAGTGTTGATTTAATCTCGGCAATTAATCTGCTCAATGCAACTTCACGTAGGCGTGCAAATATGCTGGTTATGTAGCGATCAGAAACCTCACCATCAGTTCTAATCGGTTCAACTGTTAACTCTGTAATCAACGATTTAAGTTCATCAGAATCAGATTTATCAATTAACTCTTGAATATTTAGCACTGGTTGCTGATCAAGTAATTTTCTAAGTTGATCATAAAGTGGGAAGGAAAAGGCTGAATCCTCTAGATCTACCCAACTATGAGCTAAATCTGGCAACTGTAATTTAACCTTTAGTACTTCACGCTCAAGAACTAGGATTGGATCAGTTAAATTAATTTTTGCTGGGGTCTGTAATTCACTACTACGGCCAGTTTTCTTAACTGCAGTTGAAACTACATCTACCTCCATACCTAACCAGCCAGCAAGCAGTCGGACATACTCTGGACGAAGGGATGCATCCCTGATTCTTGCAATTAACGGTGCTACTTGATTTAAGGCAGTTACTCTGCCTTCTGCAGATTTAATATCGTAATTTGCGATTACAGATTTTATTGCAAACTCAAAAAGTGGAACTCGACGTGCGACTAAATTTCTAACAGCATCATCACCATGAGCCTGCCTTAACTCACATGGATCCATTCCATTTGGCTCAACTGCAACAAATGTTTGGGCTACAAATTTTTGATCATCTTCAAATGCTCGAAGTGCTGCTTTTTGTCCAGCAGCATCGCCATCAAAGGTAAAAATAACCTCACCTCTAAATGCATCTGCATCCATAAGTAATCTTCTAATAATACGAATATGCTCATCACCAAAAGCTGTACCGCAGGTTGCAACCGCTGTAGTAACACCAGCTAAGTGCGCTGCCATAACATCGGTATAGCCTTCAACAATTACAACCTGTCGATTTTTTGAAATCTCTTTTTTGGCCATATCCAAGCCATACAAAATTTGATTCTTCTTATAAATTGGGGTCTCAGGTGAGTTTAAATACTTTGGTCCTTGGTCGACATCATCTGATGCTAATTTTCTAGCACCAAAGCCAACTACATCTCCAGAGATATCTTTTACTGGCCAAATCAATCTATTGCGATACCTATCGATTGGACCTTTGGTTCCTTCTTTAACTAATCCAGCCAACGTTAACTCTTCATCGGTAAATCCTTGGCCTTTTAAGTGCTTATATAAGCTATCCCACTCATCTGGGGCGTAACCAACATTAAAGTTTTTTGCCGCATCGCGATCAAATCCTCGTTTAGTTAAAAAATCTCTACCATGTTGAGCTGCGGGCAATTGAATCTGTTCTTGATAGAAGAGTGAAGCAGCAGTATTTGCTGCAACTAATCTTGACCTATTTATTGATGGGCTAGAGCTAGCACCAGATGTTTCATACTTAAGTGTGTAACCAATTCGATCTGCTAGGCGTTCTACTGTTTCCATAAAAGTTAAATGCTCTAGTTTCATAATAAATGCAATTACATCACCACCTACTTGACAACCAAAGCAGTGAAAAAACCCTTTACTTGGAGTTACATGAAAGGATGGTGATTTTTCATCATGAAATGGACACAAACCTTTTTTCTGACCACCACCGGCATTTTTAAGTTGAACATAGTCAGCTACTACATCATCGATCGGAGAGTGATCGCGGACGTATGTAACATCCTCGTCTTTAATTCTTCCGGCCATATTCCTATCCTAGTTTGTAGATCTGATCTTTGAATTACTTACTTGTTAATTTGGCCTTACTAAGCGCTTATGAAGGGCTTTTGCACCTGGATCAGTCAATGAGGCTACTTGATCTATTACTACCCGAAGTCGCATTTGATCTGTTTGCGCATTTTGCCAGTCCTGTAAAAAGAAACTCTCAAGTGCACTTGGCGCACTCTCTAGGATGGCTTCAACTAATTCAGTAAGTAACTTTTGCTGCTCTGCATATCTAACTTGAGAGGCTTCGGCGTTAATTACATAGTGACCAGCAATTGATTTAAGTAGTGCTACCTCAACTCGTTGAGCTCTTGGTACCACTAGATTTGCGTTATATCTAGTTAAATCACCATCGCCATACTTTTCCTGCGTTGCCACCTCAACTGATTGAGCAAATCTACCGATTAGTTGGCTAGCTAAATCCTTTAATCTAGCAAGTGATCTATGTGAACCATCGTAATACTTTGGCCAACAAGATAGTTGTTGTAATGATTTAAGGGCATTTTCCATTTCAGCTTCAGATATATCTGGCAGG
>WLMP01000056.1 GCA_009700155.1 Actinomycetota bacterium | reverse complement strand
GAACAATTTTTTGGACACATAGAAACAGGTTCAGCAAACTCAGGAAATGCTGCAATTACTCGGGAAGGTTGAACGTGTGCTACTCCAAATGAGCGCACACCCGGGGTATCAATTATCCAACCAAAATTCTCACCTGAAAATGAAGATGAAAGTGGTAATGCAATTGCACTTGATGAAGTGTGTCTACCTCTACCAGTAACCTCATTAACATCACCAGTTTCACGAAAGGTACTCTCATCGTCGTGACCAATAAATTTATTCTTAGAGTTTATTAGTAGATTATTTACAAGCGTTGACTTTCCAACTCCAGAATGACCCAAAAGTACAGTTATCTTCTTAGATAATACATTCCTTAAGTCAGATAAATCTGATGATTTATCAATCTTAAATACCGGTATATCTAAATCTTTATAGGTTTCTAAGAAGCTATCTCCACTTCCTAAATCTTGCTTCGTCATAATAATTATGGGCGTAATACCTTGGTCATATGCAACAACTAAAGCTCGATCAACAAAACCCTCACGAGGCTCTGGATTTGTAGTTGCTATTACAATTGCCATCTGGTCTACATTTGCGACAATTACTCTTTCGTCATTTGCGTGGTCATCAATTGTTCTCGTAAGTGAATTTTTCCTTGGAAGTACAGTTACAACTCTTGCTAAAGATCCGACATTTCCTGAGGTATCACCAACAATTGAGACTAAGTCGCCCACAACCACAGATTTCTTACCTAGTTCACGAGCTTTCATGGCTGTTATTACAACCTGACCCTCGTTTTCAGATATCAAACATTGGACTCTGCCGCGGTCAACTTCAATAATTGTTCCAGTTTTTGCTTTTGAGTAATCAGGACGATCTTTAGTTCGAGGCCTTGCTTTATTTGTAGACCCAAACTGTCTAGATTTATTTATTTTTACATCATCTTCATCCCAATTTTTAGTTGATCTAGCCATTCAGTATTTCCGTCCATAGACCTGGAAAATCTGGAAGTGTTTTTCTTGTAGTTTCAATGTTTTCTACTACAACACCTTCAACAGCCAGGCCAATAATTGCTCCGGCAGTAGCCATTCTATGGTCGTCATAACTTTTAAATAACTGTGAAGATGTAAGTGGCTTAGGCTTTATAAATAGTTCACCCGGTCCTTCGGTCACACTACCTCCAAGATTATTTATTTCTTGGGCAAGTGCTGAAAGTCGATCAGTCTCATGCAGTCTTAAATGAGCGATTCCGCGAAGTGTAGATTCATCCGATGCAAGGGATGCAACTGCAGCAATTGATGGTGTTAGTTCACCAACATCATGCAGGTCTAAATCAATCCCATTAATTCTTCCCGTTCCAGTAACTTTTAAACCACTGTTTGTGATATCAATTTTTCCACCCATAGATGTAAAAATCTTTCTTAGTTGATCACCTGGCTGTGTTGTGGAGTTAGGCCAGTCCATAATCTCAATGCTGCCACCGCAAATCATTGCAGCCGCCATGAATGGTGCAGCATTTGATAGATCTGGTTCAATAGTTAGATCTTGTCCTATCAACTGCGTAGGTTCAACTTTCCAAGTATTTTTTCCAACTTCTACTTTTGCACCAAAAACTTTAAGCATTTGAATTGTCATTTCAATATGGGGAAGTGATGGCAATGAAGCACCAATATGTTTTACGGTAATTCCATTTTCAGTTGCCGGTGCTAATAAAAGTAAGGCTGAGACAAACTGACTAGAAGAACTTGCATCAATCTCAACTACACCACCTCTAACTTTTCCAGAGCCATTAATCGTGAGTGGGAGTCGATATTTGTTGTTATGTTCAATTATGACGCCGAGTTGTTCTAAAGCTTTAATCACCGGGCCTAACGGTCTTTCATGGGACCTAGCATCGCCATCGAAGTGTATTAATCCATTTGCTAGTGCAGCGATTGGAGGTAAAAAACGCATTACAGTTCCTGCATTGCCGACATCAATTTGAGTTGGGCCAGTTAATTTGCTTGGATTAATCTCATAATCAAAGCCTTCATTTGTAATTACTTTTTCAATACTAATTCCTAAGCTAATTAATCCTTTGACCATTAAGTCTGTATCGCGTGATGAAAGTGGTTTGCGCAAGCGGGATGGAGTTTTTGCGATTGAAGCTAAAATCAAAGCACGATTTGTCGCAGATTTTGACCCTGGAATTGTTATGCGAGCATTAATTGGCTTACTGGCAGGGGTTAAGCCAGCTCTGTAAGGTGCTTCCCAGTTGGCCATATGCCCAAAGTCTACCTTCAGGTGTGAGTTCGGGGATTAAGCCATTAAAGCGCTTAAACAGGCCGCGTGCGGGAATAATTAGCAAGTCTTTAAGGTTATTTCAATATGCATGCAATCCGACCAGCTATTGCTGCTAATAAAATTTTTACTACCAATCCTAAAACCCCATTCGAGGTAGCCTTAGGCCAAATGAGTAATGAAGATTTACTACCGGTAGTGGTAGACCGTACTAAAGAAACCTTGGCAGAAAGAAAAGCAAGGTTTGAAAAGGATGCTTTAGTTTTTACATCTCAGCTATACGGTGCTGCTTTAAGGTATACAAAAAATCCTCACGATGCTCAGGATTTAGTACAAGACACTTACGCAAAAGCATTTACAAGTTTTCATCAGTTTGAACCAGGAACTAATTTGAAGGCTTGGCTATATAGAATTCTTACTACAACATTTATTAACAACTATCGTAAAGATCAAAGACGCCCACAAATATCAGCGGGTGAAATAGAGGATTGGCAAATTGCAGATGCTTCGTCACATACTAGTGATCAAGGTAAGTCTGCAGAAGATGAAGTCCTGGAAAATATTGCAGATAAAGATATAAAAGATGCACTTAGTGCAATGCCTGATGAATTTAGAATGGCCGTTTTTTTATCCGATGTAGAAGGTTTTTCATATAAAGAAATAGCTGAAATAACTGGAGTGCCAACAGGAACTGTTATGTCCAGATTGCATAGAGGAAGAAAATTATTAAGAGCCTCGCTTGCAACTTATGCAAAAGAGCGAGGTTACGGAAAAGATAAAGCTGGTGATCAAAAATGAGTTTTAATGATAAAAATCTAACTCCGTGTGATCAAATGCTTCCAAGCATTATTCTTTATATTGATCATGAAATATTTGAAGATGATCAATTGAGCGTTGTTGAAACTCACTTCTCAGAGTGCCCAGGATGCTTGCAAGTAATGGAGCAAGAGACTAAGACTTTAAATCAAGTTCGCGCACTTTTATGTAATGCGCTAAATGAGCAAGCCCCAGAGGATCTGACTAATAAAATTAACTTAACAATTGAGGATATTTACAATCAAATGCTGCAATCTAACCAACCTCAAACCATCACTGAATTCACCTATACCCAAACCACATATACCGAATTTACCCCTGATGGTGCTACCCAAATTGAAATAACTAGCGAAATACGCAGGCAGTTCCCGCTAGAGTAATTGAATAATCACTAACCTTGCGATTATGAAAGCAGAGCAAGTGATTGGTGCAATAGGTATGGCCACTATGACTATTCGCCCAGGTGACACTTCGGTTGCGCAAGGTGTTAACGATCTTCCAGTGATTGGTTCTAATCAAATTGCATCACTAATGGAGAGCGCATGCAGTACTGCAATAATTGAGTTTTTAGATTTTGGTGAAACTACTGTTACTAGTCAATTACAAATAGAAGTACTTGGCGCTGTTGGAATTAATCACGAAGTTCATGCCACGGCGAAATGCTTAGGTCTTAAAGATGGAATTTTAGAGTTTGAAGTAGAGGTGCATCAGAGTGCCCGTTTAATTGCCTCAGGTGTTATTACAAGGAAGTTTGTAGAAAGAGTTTCATTTATGGCCAGGGTTGCTGCCGAAACTATGGTTGCAGAAAAAGCTAACTTAGTAGGTGAAACGAAAATCGCTAGTAGCCTAAATTTCTAAGCTACTAGCGATTTTTAATTTATTTTTTAGTTGCCCAGAAGATCTCTGCTATTTCATCAATCTTGCCAATTAATTTATCAGCAACAGCAACATCATTTGTGCCCTTACTTCCGCCAGCACCAGCTAGTTTGGTTGCTTCATTAAACAATGAGTGTAGCTGTGGATATGATTCAAAGTGATTTGGCTTGAAGTAGTCAGTCCATAACACCCAAAGATGGTGTTTAACTAATTCAGA
The DNA here is from genome assembly GCA_009700155.1 of Actinomycetota bacterium. Classification (GTDB taxonomy): domain Bacteria; phylum Actinomycetota; class Actinomycetes; order Nanopelagicales; family Nanopelagicaceae; genus Nanopelagicus. Next base: position 1,910 of record WLMP01000056.1, on the reverse strand, counting down.
TCTTTCTTCCTTAATCGCAACAGCGCGTGACTTAAAATCTGCATCGCTACTTGCTGCATATTTTTCCATGCAAGCTTTAACTGACTGCGCCTCAATTTTTGCTTGCGCAGGATCATAAACTCCGCAAGGAAGGTCGCAATGTGCAAAAACCATTTGCTTTGGCTTAATTAGCTTTGTTATTGAATTTATCATTTCTCTCCTTGGTTGACTTAATACCGAACCTATAGTGGCAGAATACTCTCCATGTTCAGATTTAGCACGGCCGAAGTTTCAGGAAACTCTATGTCTCCGACTTATAGTGCTGGAGATTGGTTGCTTATTCGATATCTAAGTGGTCAAGAGCACACATTAGTAAGCGGTTTGGTTTATCTAATTGAAGATCCAACGCGACCAGGTATCAGTTTATTGAAAAGGCTTAAAGAAATTCAGCTAGAAAATGGCGTTACAAAGTACTGGGTTGAAGGGGATAACTTAGCAAGTACCGACTCTAGGCAATGGGGTTGGATTGAGAAAGATCGATTCAAGGCAAAGGTTTTATTAAGGTATAAAAAAGGAGACTAGCGAGTAAAGGCCTCGGTCATCAATGCTTTTTCTTCCTCTTCATGTAGGTGATGATTACCAGTTGCAGGGCTTGCGGTAGCGCGACGAGAAACTCTTCTAAGACTTCTACCATTTAACTCTTCATGTGCAACAAATGCCTCACTAACTGTCAATGAAACAAATGGCCATGGTCCCTGATTTGCTGGCTCATCTTGAACCCAAAGAAGTGAAGCCTTTGGATGCTTCTTCGCTTCTGCAATAATCTCTTCTATTGGCAGTGGATACAACTGTTCAACTCTTGCAATTGCAGTTGAATGTTCACCTAATTTATCGCGCTCAGCTAGCAAGTCGTAATAGACCTTACCAGATGCAAAAATTAATCTTGTGGCATTTGTAACTTTGTCATCGGAAATAAACGGCCTAAATGTTCCAGTAGTGAAATCTTTTAATCCACTAGCAGCAGCTTTTAAGCGAAGCATTGATTTTGGTTCAAATACAATTAATGGTCTACGTGCTGGGTTTTTCATATGCCAACGTAGTAGATGGAAATAGGATGCTGGTGTTGATGGTTGAGCAACTGTCATATTTTGCTCAGCACATAGAGCTAAAAATCTTTCAATTCGTCCTGAAGAGTGGTCTGGTCCCTGTCCTTCATAACCATGAGGAAGGAGCAAAACTAAAGATGATCGCTCGCCCCATTTTTGTAAGGCAGAGGATATAAATTCATCAATTACAGTCTGTGCACCATTTGCAAAGTCACCAAATTGCGCCTCCCAGATTACTAGCGCGTTATCTCGCTCAACCGAATATCCATATTCAAAACCCATAACCGCATACTCTGAAAGTAATGAATCATAAATATGGAATTGGTTTGGATCAGCTACTAAAGATCTAAGCGGGAATAAGTCAGCACCAGTTTCGCGATTAACAATTACCGCATGTCGATTACTGAAAGTTCCTCTCCTTACATCCTGCCCACTCATTCGAATTGGGTGGCCCTCAAGAAGAAGTGAGCCAAAGGCAAACATTTCACCAGTTGCCCAGTCAACAGTGGAGTCATCTAGCATCTCAGTTCGCTTTAAGAGCTGAGGCAGTAGTTTTGGATGAACTGTAAAGTCAGATGGAAAAGCAGATTGTGTGGCAGCAATTTTACGTAGGTCAGATTCACTGACTGCAGTAGCAACACTTTCTGGAGCAGGAACAACTGGCGCTTTCCAATTTGGATCACTTGCAGGTTCAGTGTTATGAACTGCAGTAAATACACCCTCTAATTGTTGCTGGTAATCTCGTAATAACTCTTCGGCCTCTTCAACTGTTATGTCACCACGGCCAATTAATGCTTCGGTGTAAAGTTTTCGGGTAGATCGCTT
>WLMP01000055.1 GCA_009700155.1 Actinomycetota bacterium | reverse complement strand
ATGGCTTGAATACCATGACCCCGGTGATCGCCAATTTCTAAAAATTGGTGATTTAACGCTGGAGTCTGGGCAGATATTGCCCGATGTAACAATTGCTTATCAAAGTTGGGGAAAGTTAAATTCAGCAGGTGACAATGCAATATTAGTAAATCATGCATTAACTGGCTGGGCCGATGTTAATGGTTGGTGGCCGCAGATGGTTGGCCCCGGTTTACCATTTGATACCAATAAATTTTATGTAGTTTGTCCAAACACTATTGGTGGCTGCCAAGGAAGTACTGGCCCATCTTCGTTAGCACCAGATGGCAAAAGGTGGGGATCTAGATTTCCATCACTGACCATTAGGGATATGGTGGCGGCAGAGTTAGCTTTTACTAAAAAAATTGGTGTAAGTAAGTACCAATTATCAGTTGGTCCATCCCTAGGTGGCATGCGAAGCCTGGAGTGGGCGATTGAGCATCCAAATTTAATTGGCGCAATCTGCACCATTGGTTCATCAGCAGTTGCAACCGGTGATCAAATTGGTACTGCCACAATTCAAATTAGGGCAATAAAATCAGACCCGCACTTTAATAATGGTGATTACTATGAACAAGATATTGGCCCAATTGAAGGTATGGGAATTGCAAGAAGAATTGCACATTTAACTTATCGCACTGAATCTGAGATGGATGTTCGCTTTGGTCGAGAATTACAAGGCGATGACACAGGCAGATTTGCCGTTGAGTCTTATCTAGATTATCAAGCGCAAAAGTTGGCAAAAAGATTTGATGCCAATACTTATATTTCACTAACTGAGGCGATGATCTCCCATGATGTTGGTAGAGATCGTGGTGGGGTAGCAGCAGCGCTTGCGAAAATTAAAGCCCCAATCCATGTGGTTTCAATTGATAATGATCGATTATTCCCACCCAGGTTGCAGCAGGAGATTGCTGAGCTAGCCCCAGATGTGACCACCCTGCACACCATCTCCTCCCCATTTGGCCATGATGGCTTCCTAATTGAAGTCGAAACTGTGGGTCAGATCATTAAAAATGCGCTCAACTTGGCAAAAATCTCAAATTAGCCAATATGGATGTGCATTTACCCCTGTGGACAATTTATAATATAGCCAGGAAGTCAGGCGGTTTAAAGTTAAATCGCAAAAGTAAGACTTCAAAAACAAAGGATGAATTGTGGCTGTAACTCGTGCGCCCAAAAAAGGTGCAAAGGCTAGTAAAGCTAAGAGCAAGCCTGCAATAAAAAAGAGTTCAACGAAAAAAATTGCTGCCAAAAAAGTTAAGCCAGTTAAAAAAGTTGAGAAAATTCCATTAAAGGCAGTTTTAGATGCCAAAGATGTAGCACAAATTCTTAAGGTTAAAGAGTTAGCAATCCAGCAAAAAACAGTGTTAACTGAACTTGAAGCTCGTGGTGTTACAAATATTCACCGTATTGTGAAAAAAGCTGATCAAGATCTAGTTTTAATTGCACGTGAGTTAGAAACTATCCTGCCCAAGCAGATTGAGAAGTTAAGAAAAGCTGGGTTGGGCTCACCATACCGAATGCTTAAGAAAACTGAGTTAGAGCTAGTTGCACCACCTGCACCTAAGCCAACTGCTACTGCACCAGTAAAGGGTGAAAAGGTTGCTAAGGTAAAAATTGATGGCGAAGAGGTTGAGTTAGAAGAGGTTGAGTTAGAGGATTTAGAGAGTTTAATTGATGACAAGGAAGAGACCCCAGCTGAAGAGGGTGCTTCTGAGATTAGAGTTGTAAATGTTGCTGAAGAGTCACAAAATGAGGCGAACTCATTTGTACTTAAAGATTCAGAGGAAGATGATGCACCGGTCCAGACAGTTTTAACTGCTGGTGCAACTGCAGATCCAGTAAAGGATTACCTAAAATTAATTGGTCGAGTACCGCTATTAAATGCTGAACTTGAGGTATCGCTAGCTCAATCTGTTGAGGCTGGTCTATTTGCTGAAGAGCGGCTAGCAAATGATAAGAAGCTAGATAAGAAGTTAAAGCGTGAGTATCAACAAATTGTTTTAAATGGCCGCAGAGATAAGAACCATCTACTAGAGGCAAACCTTCGATTGGTTGTTTCGCTAGCTAAGCGTTATACCGGACGCGGTATGTTGTTCTTAGATCTAATTCAAGAAGGTAACTTGGGATTAATCCGCGCAGTTGAAAAGTTTGATTACACAAAGGGTTATAAGTTCTCAACCTATGCCACCTGGTGGATTAGACAGGCAATTACTAGAGCGATGGCAGATCAAGCTAGAACTATTCGTATTCCAGTACACATGGTTGAGGTTATTAATAAGTTAGCCCGTGTGCAGCGACAGATGTTGCAAGATCTTGGCCGCGAACCTACACCGGAGGAGTTAGCAAAAGAATTAGATATGACCCCAGAAAAAGTGGTTGAGGTGCAAAAGTATGGCCGGGAGCCAATCTCACTTCACACCCCACTTGGTGAAGAGGGCGATAGTGAGTTTGGTGATTTAATTGAAGACTCGGAAGCGATCGTGCCAGCTGATGCAGTTTCCTTTACATTATTACAAGAGCAGTTGCACTCAGTATTAGATACTTTGTCAGAGCGTGAGGCTGGGGTTGTGGCAATGCGATTTGGCTTAACCGATGGCCAGCCAAAAACCTTAGATGAAATTGGCAAGGTTTACGGGGTTACTCGTGAGCGTATTCGCCAAATTGAATCTAAGACTATGTCTAAATTGCGCCACCCATCTCGTTCCCAAGTACTTCGCGATTATCTAGATTAATAACATAAGTTAATAGGAGAAAAATATGAGCGATAAAATAAAGATGCAGTTTAAGAAAAACGGTTCAATTCGAGTAACTGGCACCGTTGATTTTGTAGATGCTGATGGCAATGTGACTGAAAGCAAAACAGATTTTTCACTATGTCGATGCGGGGCATCAAAAGAGAAGCCATTTTGCGATGGCAGCCACCGCGAAGCTGGATTTACTACAGATTAATTAGCAGCTTGATTTGCTAGCTTGCCACTTTCATCTTGGATGGCAGCTACAACTGGCTTTAGACCTTCAGCATAAGTTTTTGCATGGTGGGCACAAAATAATAGTTCGCCACCTGAAACTAAGATCGCCCGGACATAGGCTTGGGCACCGCAACGATCACAACGATCTAATGAATTCAATGGAGTTTGCTCCATCGTTATCTGATTGCTCATCGCCTTGCCACCTCTCTTATATTTACTGCTAGGGGAACATCAAACCATGAATACTTTATTCCCGGCTTGGAATTTGGTTTCAATTAAGTAAATTTTTTGCTCAAATACTGAGAATTTGTTGTCAATATCTCATTTTTGTATCAATTGGGCATAAATACGGGTCAATCTCGGCGCGGATCATCTGTTGGTGGTACAAGCCTCGATAACCTTACCAACCGTGGCAACTAAGAGCTCTAAAGCAGATGATGGTACCTCTGCAGCAATCATAAGCAGCTACACCGCAAAAGATTTATCTGTTCTAGAAGGTTTAGAGGCGGTTCGTAAACGTCCTGGTATGTATATCGGCACCACTGATTCTCGTGGCTTAATGCATTGTTTGTGGGAAATAATTGATAACGCAGTTGATGAAGCGCTAGCTGGGCATTGTAAGAAAATTGAAATTAATTTAGAAGCTGATGGTTCAGTTGAAGTACATGATGATGGTCGTGGTATTCCAGTAGATAAAGAGCCAAAGACTGGGCTAACTGGTGTTGAAGTTGTGATGACTAAATTACATGCAGGTGGAAAATTTGGTGGTGGCTCCTACGCTGCCTCTGGTGGATTACATGGTGTTGGTGCATCGGTGGTAAATGCGCTCGCTTCTAGATTAGATGTTGAGGTTGATCGAGATAGCAAAATTTATTGGATGTCATTTAAACGTGGACATGCTGGCATTTTTGAAGGCGATGGACCAAATGCAAGCTTTACTGAAAAATCTGGACTTAGAGTTATTGGCAAGGTTTCAGCCAAGGTAACTGGCACCAGAATTAAGTGGTGGTTTGATAAACAGATATTTTTAAAAGAGGCTGAGTTATCAATTGAAGATATCTATGCCAGGGCAAGACAAACCTCATATTTAGTTCCAGGATTAACACTGATAGTAAATGACAGTCGTACTAAAGCTAAAACTACGGAAACTTTTACTCACAAGGGCGGTATCTCTGAGTTTTGCACATTCTTAAGACCAGATGATCCAGTTGGTGAAGTACTTCGAATTTCAGGTAGCGGTGCCTATACTGAAAATGTTCCGGTCTTAGATGAAAAGGGTCATATGACTCCAACTGAGGTTGAACGTGAGATGGGTGTTGATATTGCGATGCAATGGGGAAATGGTTATGAAGCAACTGTTGCCTCCTTTGTAAATATCATTTCAACTCCTAAGGGTGGAACACATGTTGCAGGTTTTGAAAAGGCTTTGACCAAAGTAGTAAATGATGTATTACGAGCAACTAAAACTTTAAAAAATAATGAGGCAGATGTTATAAAAGATGATGTGCAAGAAGGATTAACTGCAGTTGTAACTGTTCGAATGTCTGAGCCACAATTTGAAGGTCAAACTAAAGAGGTATTAGGAACCGCAGCGGCTGCAAAAATTGTTGGCCAAGTTGTTGCCGATGAGATGAAAGCATTTTTTAATACCACTAAGAGAGTAGATAAGGCCACTGGGCGTTTAATATTAGAGAAGATTGCCAATGCTTCTAGAACAAGAATTTCAGCTAGAGCCCATAAAGATTTACAGCGTCGTAAAAACGCACTGGAAAGCTCATCATTGCCAACTAAATTATCTGATTGCAGATCTGATGATCCAACTAGAACAGAGTTATTTATTGTTGAGGGAGATTCTGCTCTTGGTACTACAAAGGCGGCTAGGAACTCAGAGTTTCAGGCGATATTGCCAATTAGAGGAAAGATTTTAAATGTCCAAAAAGCATCGCTTTCGCAGATGCTAGAAAATAATGAGTGCGCATCCATTATTCAGGTGATTGGTGCTGGCAGCGGTAAATCATTTGATATTAATGATGCTAGGTATGGCCGTGTAATCCTTATGTCAGATGCTGATGTTGATGGTGCTCATATTCGATGCCTACTTCTAACATTGTTTAACTCTTATATGCGACCTCTAGTTGAGGCCGGACGAGTATTTGCTGCTATTCCACCACTTCATCGAATTGATGTAATCGGTGGCAAAAGGGGAGAGATTTTCTATACCTACTCAGATGATGAGATGAAAAAAGTAATTGGCCAACTTAAAAAAGATGGCAAAAGATGGAAAGAGCCGATCCAGCGCTATAAAGGATTAGGCGAGATGGATGCGGATCAATTGCGTGAGACCACTATGGATCCAGAGCATCGCACCCTGCGCAGAATCACCATGAAGGATGTAACAAAGGCAGAGGCTATGTTTGAGTTGTTAATGGGTAATGAGGTTGCTCCAAGAAAAGATTTTATTTCTAATGCTGATATTGATAGAGAGCGAATTGACGCTTAATCAATAGTTACTAGATCAAAGTAATCATCTTTCCATAAATCCTCATCACCATCTGGCAAAAGTAGAACTCGTTCAGGTTTTAATGCCTCAACAGCGCCCGCATCATGAGAAACTAAAATTACTGCGCCTTGATACTCAGTTAAAGCGCCAAGGATTTCTTCTCTAGAAGCTGGATCTAAGTTATTTGTTGGCTCATCTAATAGCAATACATTTGCCGCACTAACTACCAGTAGGGCTAGAGCTAATCTAGTTCTTTCACCACCACTTAGTACTTTAACCTGCTTATGAACATCATCGCCGGTGAATAGAAATGAACCTAGAACATTTCTAGCTTCAGGCTCTCTTATATCTTTAGTTGCACTCAACATATTCTCTAAAACTGTTCGTTCATAATCTAAGGTCTCATGCTCTTGAGCGTAGTAACCTATTTTTAAACCGTGACCAGCCTCTACATGACCAGTATCTGGCTCCAAGTCACCGGCTAGAATTCTAAGTAAAGTTGTTTTACCAGCACCATTTAAGCCAAGGATTACTACACGAGATCCCTTATCAATTGCTAACTCCACATCTGTAAAGATTTCAAGTGAGCCATAGGATTTAGATAATTCACTTGCGGTAATTGGGGT
>WLMP01000054.1 GCA_009700155.1 Actinomycetota bacterium | reverse complement strand
GTAATTATGAGCACAATCTTGGGAAGCTTAGTTTTAGGTGTTTCCTACTTTGCCCACAAGATTTATGCCATGCCATATGAATCTGGCACGCCAACTGTTATCTCCCAAATTGCTAAAACCATACTTGGCGATGGTGCCTTAGGTAGTGCTTTCTTTATTGTCGTGCAAGCTGCAACTATGTTGATTTTATTTGCTGGTGCAAACACCACATATAGCGCTTTTCCTATGGTGGTTAACTTTGTTGCTCAAGATGGCTATCTGCCAAATTGGCTAACTAAACGTGGCCATAGACTTAACTTCTCAAATGGTATTTTAGTTTTAACAGCAGCTGCAATGATATTAGTTTTAGTTACCAGGGCATCAGTTGAACATTTAGTTGCCTACTACGCACTGGGTGTATTTACCGCATTTACGCTTTCAGGGCTTGGAATGGCAAAGCACGCTAAAACTCATAAGCAAGGATCTTGGCGCACAAAATTAATTATTAATGGTTTATCTGGTGGTATTTCACTGCTTGTAGTTTTGATATTTGCAGTAGTCAAATTTAATCAGGGTGCTTGGGTTGTAGTGGTAATGACACCATTTTTAGTTTATGCATTTTTAAGATTAAGAAAGCAATACAGCAGGGAAAAAGAGGCTTTAAACATAACTGTTCAAAGTTCAAGAGCTACCTCAATTACTAGACATGATGTGACTGTGTTAATTGATAACTTTGATTTAGCAACAATAGGTGCAATTAGATATGCCAGAAGCTTAAATCCAAGAAATCTATCTGCGGTGCACTTTGTGATTGATGATCTAAAGGCGGATAGTTTAAGTAAGCAATGGGCAAAAAATGAGGCCTGCTCTGATGTGCCACTTGAATTAATTGATTGCCCAGATCGCAGATTGCCTAACGCTGCAGTTGATTATGCAATTAGAACAACTGCGGATAGCTCCGTTGAGTTAACACTACTTCTACCAAGAAGATCATATTCAAAAGTTTTAGGCTGGCTACTTCATGATCAAACTGCTGAAGATATTGCTCGACCTATTTCGCAATTAGAACGAGTGGTAGCAACAATTGTGCCATTTGATGTTGAAAAGATTATTTCTGGTCATGCTGCTCTAATTCATCCATATCAGAGTAAGAGTGTAAAAAATGAGGTTAAAGCTAAAGAGCCAGTCAGGGCACAGAGTTTATTAACAGCATCTGCAACTGTTCAAAAGAGTGATGAACCAGTTAGCCATTATGCAGAGAATATGACACCTATTGGCAGTATTACTTGGCGTAGAAGAGCACATGTACAAGGTGTGGTTAACTCAATTAAATCAGCACCAACTGGTGCCTCACCAGTAGTTGAGGTTGAGATTTGGGATAGTACCGGCGGTGTTACTCTGCAATTTTTAGGCAGACGCGAGATCTCAGGACTTGAAGTAGGCGCTCAATTAAAGGCAGAGGGCATGGTGGGTGAAAATAATGGCCAATTAATTATTTTAAATCCATCATATGAAATTATTCTTTAGTAAGTAATTAGCGCCTTTTTATAAAAAAATCTTTTAGTAACTGGGCAGACTCATCTGCGAGTAAGCCAGAAATTACCTCTATTTTATTTGGCAGCCTTGGATCTCGAATTAGATCCCATACCGATCCTGCTGCCCCCGCCTTTTCATCAAATGCACCAAAGACAACTCTGGTAAATCTACTTTGGGCAATAGCACCAGCACACATTGCACATGGCTCAAGAGTTACCACCAAAGTTGCATCATCAAATCGCCATGAGTTTAAATTATAAGCTGCATCTCTAATCGCAATTAACTCAGCATGAGCTAGTGGATCATTATTTTTTTCCCGCTCATTTTTACCGCGGCCAATAACTTTACCGTTTTGATTTACTACAACTGCACCTACCGGTACATCATTATGTTCTGCTGCCTTTTTTGCGAGCATAAGTGCCTGCTGCATTAACTCTTGGTAATTCACTAATTACTTTCAATCACCTGATTAAATTGTTCACCAAAACCTAATCTATTTGCAATTGCCTCTAATTGTTCATCTGGATATAACTCTGTGTCATCTAATATTGCAAGCAACTCCATCTGACCTACACCTAAATCAGATAGTAAATCTATATCTCCACCTGGTTGAGATTCATCCTCATCCTCTGGAAACTCTAAATCTAAAATCTCAACTAGCTCTGCTGCCACCTCGTAATCTAAAGCGTAGGTAACATCTGAGATCATCATTTGCATTTGATCTCCTAATACTCTGCCAATAATTACAAACTCATCTTCGATTGCAATTAATGCAATAGCGCCACCATTTGTTTGTTGACTCTTTAGCGCATCAATAATTAAACCAATATCTCGGGTTGAATTAAGGGCGGAGGCATCCCATCTGCCATCCTCATGCCAGGCAATACATCCAAAATCTACTGACATTTAGATCACACCTCCTCGCGCTCTTTTGTGCTCAAGTGGCTTTCGCCCCTTATTCTCCCTTTAATCTGCATTAATTGGTAGTAGGGCTTAGGGATTGTAGAGTTAAAGGTATGAAAATTCATATTGCAGACCACCCACTGATCACACACAAGTTAACAGTGCTGCGTGATGAGAAAACCGATTCACCAACCTTTCGCCGCCTTACCGAGGAGATTGTCACATTACTTGCCTATGAAGCTATGCGTGAGATTAAAACTCACCCAGTAACGGTTAAAACCCCAGTAGCAAATGCAAATGGTGCTCAAATAACAAAACCAGTTCCAGTTGTAGTGCCGATCTTGCGAGCAGGACTTGGCATGCTGGAGGGAATGAGCAGGCTGGTGCCAACTGCTGAGATTGGATTTCTAGGAATGGTACGGGATGAGAAAACTTTAAAAGCCTCAACTTATGCCAACCGATTACCGGAGGATTTAACAAATCGTCAGTGCTATATCTTGGATCCAATGCTGGCAACTGGTGGCACATTAGTTTCTGCAATTGAATTCTTAGCAGCAAAAGGCGCTGTTGATATAACTGCAATTTGTATCTTATCTGCCCCAGAGGGTGTTGCAGTATTAGAAAAAGCTTTTGCACAAAGTAAGTTGAATTTAAAGTTAGTAACTGGCGCACTTGATGAGCGATTGAATGAAAAGGGATACATAGTTCCAGGCCTAGGAGATGCTGGTGATCGACTTTACGGTGTAGTTTAAATGGCAAGTACTAGCCCTGGTTATGGCATAACAATTCGTGTAGATGGTGCGGTTTCATCTCAACCCGTAGCCCAAATTACTCAAACAATTTTAGCTATGGGTGCATCGATTACCGCACTAGATGTTGTGGAATCGGTTTTAGATCGAGTTGTAATAGATGTTACCTGTGATGCCATTGATGCTTCCCATGCTGAACAAATCACAGATGCAATATCAAAAAATCCTAATTTAAATGTTAGAAAAGTTTCAGATCGAACATTTTTACTTCATCTAGGTGGCAAAATCGAAGTAACATCAAAAGTGCCACTTAAAACCCGAGATGATCTATCACGTGCTTACACCCCAGGAGTTGCCAGAATTAGCCAAGCAATTGCTAAGGATGAAAAGGATTTAAGACGATTAACAATTAAGCGCAATACGGTGGCAGTTGTTACTGATGGCTCTGCAGTCTTAGGGTTAGGAAATATTGGCCCAGGAGCAGCCTTGCCAGTTATGGAGGGAAAAGCAGCATTATTTAAAAGGTTTGCCGATGTTGATGCGTGGCCAGTATGTCTTGATACGCAGGATGTAGATGAGATTGTTAGAACAGTCCAAATTATCGCCCCAGTTTATGGTGGAATTAATTTAGAAGATATCTCAGCCCCACGTTGCTTTGAAATTGAGGCCAGACTTCGTGACCTATTAGATATACCAGTCTTTCATGATGATCAACATGGCACAGCAATTGTGGTCTTAGCTGCCCTAACTAATGCCCTGACTTTAGTTAAAAAGAATTTAGCAGATACCAAGATTGTATTAAGTGGAGTTGGTGCGGCCGGTACTGCAGTTGCTAGATTATTAGTTGCAAAGGGTGCTAAAAATATTATTGGTTTTGATAAGGATGGTTTAGTCTTTAAAGATAAAGGTGATAAAGATCCAATGCGTAGGTGGTTTGTTGAAAACTGCTCACCTGGTGATTTTTCTGGCACATTATCCCAAGCTATGAAGGATTGTGACATTTTCATAGGTGTTAGTGCACCTAATGTCTTAACTGAAGCTGATATTAAATCTATGGCAAAGGATGCAATAGTTTTTGCACTTGCAAATCCTGATCCTGAGATTGACCCGGTAATTGCCCGAAAATATGCTGCCGTAGTTGCAACTGGGCGAAGTGATCAGCCTAATCAAATTAATAATGTGTTGGTTTTCCCAGGAATCTTTAGGGGTTTATTAGATGGAAATATAACTAAGATTACCGATGATATGTTGATCAGAGCTGCAGATGCGATTGCTTCCTGTGTTAGTGCTGACCAATTAAATGCTAATTTTATTGTGCCAAGTGTTTTTGATCTTAATGTTGTGCAAAAGGTTGCTGCTGCGGTTAAGAAAAACTCATAAGTAATGTCTAACTTCGCTGCATCCTTTGATACCCAGCTCTCTCCAGTAGCACCATTCTTATTTTATTTAGTTATTGGAATCATTATCTTTATCGAAACTGGCTTATTAATTGGCTTTTTTCTACCAGGGGATTCACTTTTATTTAGTGCCGGCTTAGTTGCTGCAGCAAGAGATGATTTAAACATTGTTATTTTGATTTCAGTAATTTTCTTAGCAGCATTTATTGGCGATCAGGTCGGGTATGTAATTGGGCGAAAGCTGGGCAGGCCATATTTAGAGCGTAGAAATACACCTCGCATGATGAGAATGTTGGCTAGATCTGAGAAATTTTATGCGCGCTACGGTTGGTGGTCAGTTGTAATTGCAAGATATATCCCGTGGGTTAGAACTTTTGTGCCCCCAATTGCTGGAACTGTAAAGATGAATTACTACAAGTTTTTATCAGCAAATGCATTAGGTGCACTCCTTTGGGGAGTGGGTATAACTCTTGCTGGTTTTTACTCTGGCTCTATAGAGTGGGTAAAAGATATCTCTTACTTCTTAGCTGCATTTTTTATTACCGGATCAATTATTTCAGCGATAATAAATTATCGCCGTGATCGTCGGGTCTGACCATTTGCAATTACGCCTAAATATGTAATTAGTATTCCAGCAATTAAGTACCAAGAGATAACTGTTCCAGCAGTTGGGGCAACTAAATCTATAAGTAATGAACCAACTAACATGCCACCAACACTAAATAAGGTGAAATCTAAAACACCAAGTTGTTGTACTGCTGCTGCTGAGAAGGCAATGTAAACAACACCAATTGAGCCACCTATAAACATCCACCAAGGACCAGTTGTAAAGTTCATAATTGAGTGATCAGTAAATATAGATCTGATTATAAGTAAAAGAAGAAGAAATGATGTTCCAGTTATAAAGTTAAGTTGTGAGGTAGCAAAGCTGCGCTTTGAGTAGAAGTTGATCTGACCATTAAGTGCTCGTTGTACTCCCACTAAACCGCCCGCAAATATAGCAAGTAAAATTGCAAGTATTGAAAAATCACTCATAGAAAATCTATCCCAAGCAGAAACAATTACCGCAAGTACTGTAATTACAGCAGCTAGTACTCGTCGGATAGTCACTAAGTTTTTCCCACTTCCCATTAAGCCGGTGTGATCAACCCAAAGTGATATTGCAGCTTGCCCAGCTAATGAGGCAACGGTAAATAAGGCAACACCAGCAATTGGGACTACATGGGTTTGCATAGCTACAAATGATGCACCTAATACACCCGCACCTAAGCGCCAACTACTTAATGATTTATCTTTTACCGCTTTAAAAATATCAGTAAATCCTGCTCTAACATCCTTTTTAAATGCTGAGATAAGTGAGACAAAGATTAATCCGCTACCAAAAGATACTAAAGCCGCCTCAAGTGAATCACCCATCTGGGTAGATAGTTCGCCATTAATACGTGATTGAACTGCAATTAGTACTCCTGAGAAAGCAGAGAGTAACTCTAACCGGCGCTTTTTATCGGTGAAGATAATTTACTTACACTCCTTGGTTCTTTATATATAAAAATATATAAAGAGGTAGAAGTTGAGTATAACTTAAGGCAGCGCTGGT